>CAZWGG010001126.1:0-1500 GCA_964633305.1 uncultured Bacteroidales bacterium | reverse complement strand
ATATTTATTTCCGGAACGGCAAGTATAAACGAAGAAGGTAAAACCATTTACCTTAATAATCTTGAAAAACAAGTCGAACAAACTTTATTAACAGTTAAAGAATTGTTAAACTCTGTAGATATGTCTTTTAACGATGTGACAAGGGCCTTTGCATACTGTAAAACTGAAAAGGAATATCAATATTTCAAAAAATATGCCGATGAAAACCCATTATTTAAGGTGCCAGTAATTATTACACAGAATATAATTTGCAGGGACAACCTATTATTTGAATTGGAAGTTGATGCAATTAAAAAAAGCTAGATCCCTTATAGAATAATCTTTCTCTTTAGAAAACACATAAAAGCTACTTTCTCCAGCACAAAATAAAGTGCTGTGTCTACTCATTGGGTCAATTCATCTTTTTTATAAAAATAAATGAAATCTGTACTTAGAAAAGTAATAAACAAAAATGTCTCACTCCAGGACTTTAAGATGATGGTTTATTACAAAATGAATGAAAGTTTACATTCTAAAAGGCCAGGGAGTTTATTAAAAAAGACTGTCAGTTTTCCTAAAGTTCCTGATATGCCTGAAGAAATTGATGCAAAATTCTTAAATTCAGATATATCACATAATTTTAGCTTTAATGGCTCTACAATAGACTATATAAACTTCGAAATCCGAAAAGTTGAACGATATTGTACTGCTGCACCATATTTGTCGAGAGCCATAAGTCTTTCAAAAAAAACAGTACGACGAAAAGATATGCCGAATAATTTAAGTTATTCTGCCTATTTCGATGCCCATAAAATAACACCACACACTTGCCACATGTCACCTGACGGATACATATGTGCCACAAATAAATATTATATATATTTTATTAATACAAAAGAAAATAAACTATATATACTTCCGGATGACTATAAAAAAAAAAATGATGCTTTATTGTGATACAGGCGGATTTTCTCCTGATTACAAATATTGGTATTTTATTCGTTGGCATTATGAAGATACTATAGCAATTCGTAAAAATTTAAAAGATAGAGCAACGTGTCAAATATGCCGATTAAGGTTGGTTGACAGAAAAATTGAGGTTATCCAGGAAATAGAATATTTTGACGATGTTCATCAGGTTGCCATTTCAAAAGATTATAAATATCTTGTTTTCACTACATTTATGCAAATACCAAATGTCCCCTACCCGGAAGAAGTGTCTATAAAAAATAATATCGATGGCTATAAAAAAAGTCATGATAATGGGTTAAAATTAACCACGATGGTTACGTACAATTTAGAAACAAAACAATATTGGGAGACCGATATCCCGGTTCCGGTACCTGCCCATTTTGAATTCGACCCTATAGAACTTCATACTTGCTATTTATCTGCACATAAATTTGTTTTTCATAAAACAAAAGTAGTTTTGGAGGGACCTGGGGCTCTGTTTAAGGCTAAAATTACAGAAGGTGAAACATCCATAACTCATAAGTACTCAAACAATGAATTTTTTAGGAT
>CAZWGG010001125.1:0-1502 GCA_964633305.1 uncultured Bacteroidales bacterium | reverse complement strand
AAAAAGAATGATTTTATAAAAACTCTGCGCTCTCTGTGAGCTCTGTGGTTTATTATTTGTTACCATGAGTAAAGGAGGATTATGGCTTTCGAAAGTTTGAATGCCTATAAAATTATGTGGCTGCTTGTAGTCTTTGATCTACCTGTTACGGAAAAGAGAGACAGGAAAAATGCCAATCAATTTCGCAAAAATTTATTGAAAGGCGGCTTTACAATGATGCAATTTTCTGTTTATATTAGACATTGCGCAAGTAAAGAGTCGATGGAAACACACATGAAACGTGTAGAGAGGCTTGTCCCGCCAAAGGGAAAAGTCAGCATGATATCTATAACAGATAAACAATACGGCGATATAAAGAACTTCTGGGCAAAAAAAGAGGTTAAATTTACAAAGAAACCCCTTCAATTGGAATTGTTTTAAAAACATGGATGTTTTTACTCCGAGCGTGCAGGATTCACATTAGAGAGGGAAAAATCATGAAGTTTGAATGGGACGAAAAAAAGAATCAATTAAATATAAAAAAGCATGGAATTTCTTTTGAAGAAGCAGCTTTTGCTTTTTCAGATATTGATACGTTATAAATAATTGATGATGAACATTCTGATTATGAAGAAAGATGGATTACTATTGGAAAAATTATAAAATATGGTATAATAGTAGTCGTTCATACGGAGCGGATAAAAACCGACGATGAATATATAAGAATAATTTCAGCTAGAAAAGCTGATACTCTTGAGAAAAAAGAATATTTGAGAAGAATCGGAGAAATATAGTGAAAAAACATTATGATTTTTCAAAAGGGATTAAAGGTAAATTTTATATTCCAGAGAATGAAATTAATTTACCGATTTATCTCGAAGAAAACAACAGAGAATATTATATGAAGCTTGCGAAAAACAATAAAGTAGGCATATCAAAATTAGTAAATAATATGCTCTCTAAAGACAAAGAGATCATAGAATCTGCACTAAAAAAATGAAGTTGGATATGGACATTACAAAGAAAAAACCCGATTTTTTCAAAGCAAAAAGCAGGATAATTTCTTGTATATCAGCAAGTTAAAATCCGACTTAATATACCATATAATTTGGCAAAAAGTACGATGGCAATTTAGTGTGTAGCATGTAACATTTAATTAATTGTTATAAAAAAACCCGGATGACATAAAGTCATACCGGGTTTGATTTTAATTTAACTTTTTAATTCTTTACAGGCATTTACTCATACTCATAATCATCATTGTGGCATCACAAATTGACCGCCCATTGTCCAGTCAAAATCTGAATTAAAATCAAGAGATAAACCACTGCCGTTTATACCTTGACCATTACTGGTAGAATTAGAACTTCCACCTGTTACCCAAAAACCATTACCGTTTATACCTTGACCATTACTGGTAAAATTAGAACTTCCACCTGTTACCCAATTAGTAACAATTGTTGACCATGAAACACCTGCTAATGTTGCAATGCTAAGAATTAAAGGCAACATATTACCGTATA
>CAZWGG010001124.1:0-1503 GCA_964633305.1 uncultured Bacteroidales bacterium | reverse complement strand
TTCTCAACCTAATTGCTATAAGGTATCAGATGTACTTAGGGAAGAGTGTGGTATTCCGGTATGGCATGATGATGCACAGGGAACAGCTTGTGTCACCCTTGCAGGACTTATAAATGCCTTGAAGCTTGTTAACAAAAAGCTTTCTGATGTTAAAATTGTGATGATGGGGGCAGGAGCCTCAAATACAACCATTGCAAGGTTAATTATATCTGACGGGGCAAATCCGGAAAATATGATTTTGTTTGATACCAAAGGTTCGCTGAATATAGACAGGAGAGACCTTGAAGAAGATAAAAGATTTTATCGCAAATGGGAACTCTGTAAGACAACAAATCCGAAAAAAATAAATAGTTATGAAGAAGCCTTAAAAGGGGCCGATGTTTTAATTGCTTTGTCAAAACCCGGGCCTAATGTTGTAAACCCAAAATGGATAAGAGGCATGGCCGATAAATCAATTGTATTTGCATGCGCCAATCCGGTTCCGGAGATATATCCCTGCACTGCTATAGAGGCAGGGGCATATGTTGTGGCCACAGGAAGAGGCGATTTTCCTAACCAGGTAAATAATTCACTTGGATTTCCCGGTATCTTAAAAGGATCATTACTAGTTAGAGCCAAAAAAATAACTGATAATATGGCTATTACAGCAGCTCACTCCCTTGCCAAATTTGCCGAAAAAAGAGGTATTGATCCTGACAATATTATTCCTACTATGGAAGAAACCGATGTATTTAAAGAAGAAGCAGCAAGTGTTGCTATGCAGGCAATACAAGATGGTGTTGCCAGGGTATCAAAATCGTGGGATGAAGTGTATAACCTGGCTGCCCGGGATATAGACTATGCCAGGGGTATAACTCATGCAATGATGAAACAAGGGTTTATTAAGTCTCCGCCAAATGATATGTTACAGGATGCACTAAAGTGGACTATAGATCAAGTAAATAATAGTTAAAAGCTGCTCCTATTTTTCTTCTTTGACTCTTAAAAATAACTTTAAGGTACCGTCAGCTGCAATATTATCAAGGAAAAGGGAATCCCCTGATATGTTTAAGTTAACGAAATTAATATAACTTCCTTTTTGTGTAAACATTCTTATTTCTGGTTTTGTGCCTTCCATGTAATCAATGGTTTCAAACCAAAATATACCTGTTGATTCTGCTACATCATTTTTGAAAATAGTATAAGTGCCATCTGGTTCAAATACCTGCCGAAGTGAGTATCCAACCGAATCAGGAGTTAAGATATACGGAAGTCCCGAATTTGTATGAAAATAGGTAGATTTAAGCCAAACCCATTCACCCGTAACTTTTTCTTCTGTGTTGGTTATTATCTTATCTTCTTTTTCTTCACAACTGAAGGCAAAAAGAAATATACATGATATATATAGTAAAAATTTGATTTTCATCGTGCCTAAATTACTTCATTTCTATATATAGAGATTGTTTTTTTTTCAAAAAGTTTCATTGTTTCATAAAAAAAATAGAGATTTGATAATTTTAATAT
>CAZWGG010001123.1:0-1505 GCA_964633305.1 uncultured Bacteroidales bacterium | reverse complement strand
ACCTTATAATTAAGTATTTGAAAAATAACTGGGGGAAACGGGACACAGCCACACTTTTAAGAGAATTATCGAAAAAATTTGGCGATGTGGCTATTCAAGCCGTGGAGAAATTTATCGAACTTAATACTATTAGTGATTGGGAAGAAATTGGGAATGAGCATGCACAAGAAAACAGGCAAGTTGAAGATTTTATTCGCTTATACTGGGAGCCTTTGAAAAAAAAGGGATTTGATTTTACTATTAGTAACCGAGAAAATGGACAAGCATTATTTTGTGTAACAAAATGTCCATACTACCAACTTGCAAAGAATACAGGAATGTACGAATGGCTTTATCATATGACATGCTATATAGATTTTCCGAGAGTAAAGGCTTTCAGTAAAAAGATAGGCCTAAAACGAACGGAGACACTCATTCAAGGCTATACATGTTGCAATCATTTATACTATACTAAAACGTAATAAATATTGCAAGCACCCTGCACTAAGCTCATTACGAAAATATTTCCGGTCTAACTTTTCCGGTTTTATTTCTTACTGGTCCTCAACCAATATTTTATTTATACTAGAGCAAAATGGGTATATTACTTGAAATTGCAGGTATATTTTTTTAAGTTTACTGCATTATTGTACAATGAAAATGAAATTTAGCGTACCGGTTTTTTTCATTCTTCTTCTCTTTGCTTGTAAAGATTTAACAACCGATTTTTGTCCAATTAATAAACACTGTGGGAAAAATAATTTTAATAAAAGAAGTTACGGGAAATTCAGTATACCTGGACTTAACTGAAATTAAAACCGGCATGTACGTTTTATGTGCCTATTCGCCTGATAGAAAAATTGTTGAAATGGAAAAATTGATAATCAGATAATATGGTAAAGCAGGTAATAGAGAAATTTTTAATCCCGGCAGGTAATTATATTGTTGGCTTTGCCGACTTAAAAGGGCTAATTGACGCTAAATTCAATGGTTATCAGTACGGTATCTCCATAGGTAAGAGATTAGATAACGCTATTATTGATAAAATAAAAAATGGTCCAACACTTGAATATTATAATTATTACAATCAAATTAATTCTGAATTATCTGAATTGGCAAAAGAAATAAAGAAAGAATTAATTAAAATTCATATTGATCCAATAATTATAGAACCAACTTTATCAACAGATAGTGAAGAATTTAGCGGTTATCTAAAAACGTTAAGTGTGGATATTTCTCACAAAATGGTTGCTACCAGGGCGGGACTCGGTTGGATTGGAAAAACAGATTTGTTTATTTCTACAAAATTTGGTCCGCGATTAAGATTGGTAAGTATTTTAATAGATAAAAAAATTGAGGGTAATTCCATTCCTGTTGATAGAAGCAAATGCGGGAAATGTGCTATATGTTTATAAAAGAGCCCTGCTAAAGCAGCGAATGGAAAAATTTGGGATATTCATACACATCGGGACATTTATTTCTATGCTAATAAACTTGTCCTGCATTTTGAAGGCGTGATGAACATC
>CAZWGG010001122.1:0-1508 GCA_964633305.1 uncultured Bacteroidales bacterium | reverse complement strand
TCAAAGTCTTTTTCTATTTGTTCTTCTGTGAACTTTTCTTTGTTTGTTTCTAAGAGCCATCGTTTTAAAAATTCATCAGGTAAATCCTTCTTAAACTTTTTCACATAAAAATCTCGTATATCAAACCTTAATTTGTACTCACTATCTCTATTAAAATCTGATTTAATTATATCATCAATTCGTTGATTAAATTCTTCTGTTGTTTTAACATTATTTTCTCCAAAAAGTTTATTATAAAACTCCTGGTTAATTTCTGCTTTTTTAAAATTTTGAGCAGATTTTACAACAATTTTGAATTCACCATTAATAAGTTCAATTTCTTCTTTTTTAATTTTAAGTAAGGATGACAGGTCTGCAGCATTAGGATATGCACTTTTAAGGTTAGAAATTATTTCCTTCCCCTTTGATAATCCAATAAATTGTTGTTTGATCTTTTTGTCCTTAATCATTTGTATTGACAAACTTGCATCTTCTACTTTTATTCCATTTTCGATTGTGTTTCCTTCTGAATCAACTTGAAATAAGTCAGCCTTCACTATTGATTCTTCAGTACTGCTTTCAATTTCTTCCAATGAACCCAAACGTGAGGTATAGTTATCAATATATTTTGACCGGATTTCATCATCTATTTTAATACTGTATTGAGTGAACTTATCTTTTGATGATACTTTTAGATCAAATTCGGGAACCAGTGCAATATCCATTATGAATTCAAAAGTAGTATCATTATCCAAATCAAGTTGAGGTTGTTGTTCCCTGTTTTGTAAAGGTTCTCCCAAAATATTAAGTTCTTCATCTACGAAATATTTAGCTATTGATTCGGATAATATTTTATTGATTTCATCAGCCAGAATTGGTTTTCTGTACATTTTGCTCACCAAGCCAAAAGGTACTTTGCCAGGGCGAAAACCATCTATTCTTGCTTTTCTTCTGTAATCTTTTAAAATGGTATTGACCCGTTCTTCATAATCTTCTTTCTCAATTTTGATTCGTAAAATAGAATTAAGTTCGTCAATTTTTTCTTGTGTAATATTCATCAAGTTAAGATTTAAAGAGGTTACATTTTTTAGAAGAACGCCTTAATTTTCAATAGCTATAGAATAATAAAAGCGGTCTGATCAAATAAGTTGTGCGGATGAAGGGACTCGAACCCCCACGCCTTTCGGCACTAGATCCTAAGTCTAGCGCGTCTACCAATTCCGCCACATCCGCGAAAATTTTGAGCTGCAAAAATACCATTTTTTTCATAAATTGAACCTTAATTAGGATATTAATATTTTAAAATTAAATTTGGTTTTCAACAAATATGGTGGAAGGGTTGTTACTTTTTACTGATATAAATTCACTTTGTGTAACAAAAAAACTATTAAGTGAAAACAAACTTAATTGTATTATTAACAGGTTTATCTTTAAGTGCTTATGCTCATGATATATTTATTTCTGATTTGCTCGAAAAAAATGGGAAACTCCAAAGGAATTAAAAGTTCCTGAATCAATGTGTTATGATG
>CAZWGG010001121.1:0-1510 GCA_964633305.1 uncultured Bacteroidales bacterium | reverse complement strand
ATTTATATTCACTAAAATATGGGCCTACCTCTTTTTCTGTTGTTACAAATGAACCTTCAACTTCTCCGGGCAAATATTTTTTCAAAAATTCATCGCGTTTGTTTATTAGGTATTCCTTTGTAAAAGTATTTGTGTCAACGAAATCATACTGGTAAACCAGTATTCCTTGTATTATTGTTGAATACTCATGACTTAACCACATAAAATTGGTTGTATCTTCGCTAAGATTATAGTTTCTGGGAATAAGCAGGCTGATATTAAATTTTTTTTTCAATTTGGTTATAACTGTCCGGTTTAAATTACCTTTATAGTTGTCCATTAACCTGGCTCGTTCTTTGTTTTCCAGTAGATTAACAATCTTTTTTTCATTTTCTTTAAGTAAACTAATTAATGCCTCATCATTTTTAGCATACAGACTAATTACTAACTGAGGTTTTGCCCACACATCATTTTGTACAATTGCTTTTGAGGTTTTATATTTGGGAGATATTTCAGTTATAATGATATTTCGTTGGGACTTCATAATATTATCAAAAGCATCATAAGGTACCTGGACAATATCGTAAATGGGTTCATATTGAGGGAGCAAATCATAAGGTGTTTCAAATATTCTTCTAATTTCTCCACCAATTTTTGTATCCCATTCGGCTTTATTAATAACTATAATAACTTCACCAATTTTGCCTGTAATAGAAGGCAATAATGGTTGTTTATCTCCTGAAATACAAGAAGATACTGCTAATACAAGAAAAGCCACTATTTTATTTACCAGCTTAATTTTACTCATAATTATTTATTTTAATTTAATCAGTACGATAAAAAACAGCAAAAAATTTGCCAAAAATTAGTTGTGTTGCATTTGGTTATAAAAATCTTTATTAACCCAAATTATTAATTTTTGCCCGGGACTTATGATATTATTTGAAAGTTTATTCCAGGCTTTAATGTTCTCGATAGTACAATTATATTTTATTGCTATTTTATGAAAAAATTCTCCTTTTTCAACTGTATGAATAATCATTATTTTATCATTTGTAATTAACGAACTGTTTATCATGGCATTATAGTCTTTTTTCGCAACAATTTTCCCTAATATTTTTGATTCATTTTTAATAAACTCATCTATTTTATTTTTAGGTAATACCAAAACAGCAGGTTTATCTAATTCAGGAATTATATTTCTTTTGTATACCGGATTTAAGAATTTTAATGTGTCAACAGAGATATTGATCATATCGCATATTTGCGAAAATGACAATGAATAGCTGATATTAAGTGTATCAATATTTTTATAAGTATGTACAGGCATTTCTGGATTAATACCATGTTCCTGGTAATTGTTCATGAGGTAAGCAACGGCTATGAAAGCTGGAACATAATTCTGGGCTTGTTTAGAGAGATATGGCCTTATCTTCCAATAGTTTGTTTCTCCATTACTTCGGAGAATAGCTTTTCTAACATCACCTGGTCCCCCATTGTATGACGAAAGAACAAGCTGCCAGTCATTAAA
>CAZWGG010001120.1:0-1515 GCA_964633305.1 uncultured Bacteroidales bacterium | reverse complement strand
GGACGTAGGTTTGTGCGGACGACATCATGCTGATTAAAGCCATGAATGCCAAAAGAATCATTGCTCTTTTCACGATGTTATTTTTTCTACGAATTTACGAAATATTGTATTCACATCAAAGATGTGAATATCTTCAGGGTAATGGGTTGATTCTGATCCAATCTTCCCGTATCTTTATACGCTGAATTTTACATACTGTGCTTAACCGAACTCATATACCACTCTCATTCATTACGTTACTCATCTTAACAACAGCCCTTATCTTTACAACAGGTTGTAGAAAGACCATCGAGGTCAGGGATCCGGGGGTTGGAAGCATGGATGATCTGAATGTCCATCCCAGTTTTGACTGGCAGACGACCAAAGAGGTGGATCTGATTGTTCTCACTGATATGCCATCGCTTCCTTCAGGAGCCCTCTCCAAGGTATCGGTATACCTGGGAGATCCTGCCAATGGAGGGAAACTGATGAAACAGGGAGCTGTTGGGGTCAACTGTATGTTCAAGGCCAAGTTGCGTGTGTCTACGGCGGTTCCGTCACTGTTTTTACGAATTTTAACCGTTACAGGGTATTCGGAAACGGTGGAGGTAGCAATGGAAAACACCATCAATTATACCTTTATTGAACCTGTCAGTAAAAAAACTACCGTTGCTCCGAAGGATGAGCCTGATTGTGAATCGGGATGCGATCTCTGGTTGACCGGTTCGGGCAATGCAGTGGTTGGCGACGGCCTGGTTTACTGTATCACAGATATTTATTCGGGGCACGTCACCATCAAACATGGCACATTAAAAATCTGCGGAACATTCTCGGGCACAATAAGTATGGGACAGGAAGAAAAAACCTGTCAACTCATTGTAACGTCGACAGGATCGGCTGACATCAGTACTCTGACTATGACCCGGCAGTGTTCGTTGTGGGTTTACGGGTCTGCCACCATTGGATCCATCTCCATGATTTACGATGCCTTCCTTCAGAATTATGGAACCATCACGATCAACAATAACTTCTCCCATTCCAACCTGATCCGGAATTTCGGAATGCTGTCAATCAATGGAAATTACCTCATCACCGGAACAGCAAGTGAATTGGAGAACCTGGGAACGATCGCCATAAACAGCAACTGGGATGTTTCCGGTTATGTAGATAATTACGGTACAATTGAGGTATTTGGGAATATCAACTTCCATGGCAAAACCGTGTACAACAGATGTAAGATCGTCGATCATCAGCAGGTTGTATTCAACACGATGGTTTATCAGTCTGACAATGGCTTTCTGCAGTCGGATATGGAGATAACGGTAACCAGCGGTGCAAAACTGGTTTTGGAGAACCAGTCGATGATTTCGGTTCCCATTTTTGTCACAAACAGTACCATCACCGGAGAGGGTTCTAGCAGCGTGATCAAATGCACTGAGTCGGGCAGCATCAATGGGACACAGAAATTTTTGAACGGGCCCATTGAGATGCTGACCCCCGATGGGACACTTCTTTCGGGGAGTTACCCCGAAAATT
>CAZWGG010001119.1:0-1518 GCA_964633305.1 uncultured Bacteroidales bacterium | reverse complement strand
GTTCAAGATAGTATGAATCAGAATTTTTAATTTTAAAAGATGTATTTTCCGGCAGTTGGGTAGAGATGATTACTTTTTGTGAAATATATCCATTTCTAACTATTTCTATTATATAGTTTTCGTTATAGTTGAGTTTAAGGTTGAACTCTCCTATGTCATTACAATGATAACGTGTAAAAAGAGTATCGTTTTTATATACATTAATATGAGCAAAACTTACATTTGCTGGACCTGAAATTATTTTCCCGTTGATCTCAAATTCAAAGGGAGAAAATTCGGGTAGATCAATAGAAAAAAACAATATGCCAGCTAATGCAGCAAGTATAAGGTATTTGTATTTACATGTATGTAATGAAGATAACAACTTTTTATTGAATATTGAATTCTATATATAATTTACATCAATATTTATAAAAAGTAAAGAGATAGGTATATAAAAATTCAGTGAATTGTAAAAAAATAGGTCATTAAGAAAAAATGACTTGGCAGAGAAACTAGATAATAAATTAACTCTGTAAGAAGATTACTTTCAAGTTTACAATGGGTGTCATCGTATCTAAAATTATGGTGTTATGTGTATCAGTAATACTTGGAAAAGACATGGAAGGATTTTCTAATAAAACAAAAACAATAAAATTTTTGGGTAATGAATTATTAGCATTAAAGTCTCCTTTAAAATCATTGACAACTAAATTTCCATCTTGGGTTATAGACCCTAATGATAAAAAATATCCCGGTAAAGGATGCGTTTCAAATGTGTCGAGACTCCGGTTATAATTTTGATTACCATCCCACGAGTAAAATACATTGTTATCTTTTTCCGACAATATACTAGTTATTCCTAACTCGCCTGAAGATAATGATTCTCCCACCCCTACGATACAATCATCAGGTATATTTTTCATTATAAATTCCTTGAGCATTTCACCTTTCAGGATAGTGATAGTAAAACCTTTTTTCTGTAAAAAAGTTACCATTCTTTGAATATCTTTTTTTGTATAATGTATAATTGAAGTATTATGTTCTGTTTCCATAGATTTTTTATTTTCAAAGTAACCTTAAAACATGACAAATGTCAACTTTTTGGTGTTTAGGGTATTTTAATGGGGCAAAATCTTTTTTATAGGGATAAAATTCTGTTTTATGGGGTGAAACACATGCAATACAAAATGTAAATTTTGAAAGAAAAAGAGTTATATTTGAATAAGGGATCAAAATTTTGGTTAATGAATAGAAAAGATTTTTTTAAAAAAGCTTATGTAGTTGGTCTCTATACATGTGTTAAAATAACTGTTTTATCAAAAGGAATAGTATTAGCATCATCAGATAAAGCAAATAATAGGATACTCAAAAATGATTCAGTATCTGCAAATGATGAGTTTTTGGTTCATTTTTGGTGGCTTACAGAATTTTTTAATCGTCCGTTATCTGATTTTTTTGATATTGACTCAACAGGCGGAGATCCTACCGCTGCGGAAGAAGTTTTGGCATCAACCGAGGAACAGACCGCCATCGTCG
>CAZWGG010001118.1:0-1519 GCA_964633305.1 uncultured Bacteroidales bacterium | reverse complement strand
TTGCTTTGTAATATCCGCCTTCGACAGCTTCGTAAGTTACCCAACTTGCTATACTTCCAATATAAAGCCCGTAAACAACGCTCCCAATGGGGCTTGAATGTACCTTGATTGAAATTAAAAATAAGAATATAAAATAAAAATATTTCATAGTTATTCCATTAATTCCCATGCTTCGGGAGTTTCTCCTGGATTCCATTGCCAATCCGTATAACCGTCTTTCAAAATATAGCTTTGTGCTACGTATTTCACGCAGTCGCCGGGCTGGTAATAATCCTCTGGCTCCTTCGGTTTTTTATACGGATGACATTTTATATTTTCTTTGAACAAATAAAGATAAGCATAGTCGTGAGGGTCTTCTAGTGTTATAGGTGTGCGATCATGTGTAACTTTTATTTTACAAAACTCATCTACATAATTATAGATTACATTCACTTCTACCCATCCGCTATCCGGCAACTCTTGTAAAACGGCTTCATATTCAATCAAAGAATCTAAAATGTTTATGGTGTCAACTAAAAAAGCCTTACAATCAATTATATAATTAGCATTTGTCAGATAAGCAATTTTATATTTAATATAATAAGGTGTTAATTGATCTACTCCTACTATGACAACATAGTTGCTGTCTTCCGTATAAACATCCTGTGCCTTTAAATTTAAGCCCATTAAAAAAAACAATATGATAATTATGTTCTTCATTCGTTTATTATTGCTGTAAATGTATGGCCTTCGCCAGTAAATAAAGAAGCAAGTTGAGTGAGATATGTATTACTAGCCCCGTTATTTGGCGCAGGATAGATAGCCTCTGAAATATCCAATGTCCAATCCGCTTCAGGTGGGTTGGCCGTCCAATAGGCTAAATACTCGGCTAACATCAAATCAAGTTGAGTCGCACTCAAAGAGTTTATTCGAAGTATTTCTAACCCAGATAAAGCCCGATTGTAAATCATAACTTCGTCAATTGAACCATTAAAATAACTTCCATCCGAAGAAGCATCTACTCTATTTCCAATCTCCCAAGCACTGGTGTCAACAAAAGCACCCATATTTCCAGAAACAGTTCTACTTTGTTCAAAATTTCCATCTCTATAAAAAGAAGCAGCTCCAATTCTATCAACGGAAATTAAAATATGATGCCAATTTCCATCATTACTCACTGTACTGCCATCAAATAAATAATTTGTACTTGAAGTATTTGTATAAAAATATAATCTTGGAATACTAGCAGCAAGATGAAGACCAGGAGAAAGTTTTTTTGCAACAACATATCCAATATCGTCAGTCTGTTGTTTAATCCATGCAGATAAAGTAAAATCATTATAACCAATATAAGGAGAATTTTCCATTGAAATATAGTCATCTATACCGTCAAAAAGATAAGCACTATTATCATTTCCAAATCTATCGGTTGTTAGTGCAGCCTCGTAAACTTCACCATCATGACTATTTGCACTTTCGTCATTAGCATTTCCATTAAAGGGATAATAAGCTACTAACCCGGAATAAAATGTACTCACAG
>CAZWGG010001117.1:0-1519 GCA_964633305.1 uncultured Bacteroidales bacterium | reverse complement strand
GGTTTTGCAAACCGCACATATTCCTATATATTGTGTGCCGTATTTTTTAGCTTCCAATCTTTCCGTATCTTTTATAATCAGAAAAGTATAAAACAATTATCTTATCATCTTTTATGTAGGGATAATAAAGCTCATAATTGCCATCGTGCGCACTAAATCTAATTTCTTTTGATTTATCATTAAAAATCATGTTTAAATAGTCTCTCTCAGGTTCGGTTGTCTCAATAATAAAGTTCTTTTTCAATGGAGCAACAGTATCATTGCTGCTCACATAGCCATAGTTTTGTCTAAATCCTAAAAACAATTGTGATTCATCTAAAGAATCTCTTACTATAACCGAAATATGAGGAAAATGCTTATCTGTTTTCGATAAAATATATAAAATGTCCTTAGTTTCTTTAATCCAGGCTTTTGTAAAGTCGTAGTTTACAAGTTTATCCGCTTTGTTTGAATGGTCAATAATTATCGATTCCGCAGATTTTATTAAGAGTTTCTCTTTTTTCTTTGAACTTAGATAATCTCCGCCAAATAAAAGTCCAAATATTAGCGGAAAGCTCACAATCAATAATATTACTCCAACTTTCCGTTTTGTCGTATTTATCGTTTCACTATCAACATTGTGTTTTTGCGCAATCCTAGTCAAGTTGAACATTATATTTATAATCAATGCACCAAACATTAGAGCTAGAATACCTAATATACTCATGTAAAAGGTCTCGGTGATATTTTCTTTAAATACTTTTAATCCGAATACTTCTACAGTCATAAAGATGAATACCCAATAAACCAATAAGATTATCGAGATGATTCCAATTGTGTTACTAAGTTTTACTAATCTTTTAGGGTTCATAGTTTTAAATTTTATAATAATCTATTGCTTAATGATTTGTAGTCTGCTAATATGGCACACAACTTCATAGTATTCTATCAATCGTTATCCAAAAATAATTAAAAGAGCCATTTTAACAAAATAGCACTCAAGTTTCAATAAATCACTGATAAAATGATTGATAGAATATAGTTGAACTATGCCGTCCGCTGCTATGGGCATACTATATTCTTCCTGTCTCCTTGAGGGGTGTATTTTATTTTAATATCTTGTTCATATTTTACAATTCCTTTTCCATTATGTTGTTTTATTGCATTTTATATTAACACTTGGACATACCTTTCCCCTTCCCCCATTGGCAGGCAATTATTCAGGTATATCAAAGAACATTTTTGGTATCTAATTAACTGTCTCCCCTAATTTTATAAACCAGCCTTCCTTTTTTACAATTAGGACACGATAAAACATCCGGCATAAGTGTTGATTCAATTACACAGACAGCATTTAGCCCTTCAAGGAAGGGCATATAGGTTGTGGTGTTTATTAAAGCTATACATTGAGCCTTCTTTGTTTTTGTATTTATCGAGGCAAGTATGCCTATATACCTTATTTTGTAAAAATTCTCCGTCAATATGTGTTGCAAAGCAATGGCGTAAGGTATGTACAGGTATCTCCTTTGTGATCCCTACT
>CAZWGG010001116.1:0-1521 GCA_964633305.1 uncultured Bacteroidales bacterium | reverse complement strand
AGTGATTTCAAGGCGATAGGAATGTGAAATTATTTTTCATCTATTCCAAAATAATTTATTAAGTTATTTATTCATCTGGATTTTTTTATTAAGAAATTTCTACTTCTTTATTAATTTGCTGTTTTTCTTGTACTGTTTTTCTAATTTTCTCATTGAGCTTAATATGCTAAAGCATGCGCAAATCATTAATAATCCGGCAATAGCACTTGATATTTCAGCTTGCATTAATAACATAAATGCAAGGACTAAACCTAAAACAAATATTACAAACATTATAATTTTTATAAACTTTAAGTATTTCACTTATTTCACTTCCCTTCACAAGATTTTTGTTTTTCCATTAATTTTATGCATATTGAACTTCTGGCTCGGCTTCAACTTCTATTTCTTCCCAACCATCTGCCTCATCAATTTCAATCTTTGTATAGTTTTGGCATAATTGGATTAAGAATATCCTGAATTTATCTAAAAACCTTAATGCTCTGATATTTACTATTTTTTCTTTATCTACTTCCCAATATTCACGCTCATCCCATTTGTTTAATTAAATCTCAACGTTCATATCTTTATCTTTCTTACATACAAATAATACAGTCATATGTTTTCTTGAACTCCATGACCTGCTTTTTTCTTCGATTGCTTCATATGTTACTTCTATATTTTCATAAGAAATATCATCATTATTGCAAACTTCAAGGTTGTAAGTATCTATATTTTTAGATACATAATCCTGGTACTTTTCAAATATCTCACTAATAGTGATTTTATCAGGGATATCTTTATCAACAATTAATTCTGAAAAGTTTTCCAGTAATTTCTTGTTGTCTATTGATATATCTTTAATTATTTCAGTTAATACCTTATCTATTTTTACGATATATTCGTTATAATCATATGATTCAAGGCGTTTGACCATGACACTTTTTATTTTACCTTCTACTAATTTTGTTATATCCCCATAAGAACCAAATAAGTGGTCAAGTGAATTCTTAATGCAACTTTCCATATTTTCAGAAATTAATTTTTCTATAATTCCCTCTTGAAGCTTCTTTTCGATTATACTTTTGATTCCATTTTCCAAATTATTCATAATTCATTCTCCTTTTTATTTTAAAATTTAAAAATGATAGTGAACTTCACTATCAAACATTCAGGTCAAAAATATTAATTTGTCTTTGTTCCTGCTTCCATTCAACGCCAATATAATCAAGTACTTTACCCCAGCCAAAAACTTCGCCATTATCGTTTTTATAACATGATTTCATCCAGTATTCCCATTCTTTCTGGTTGGTTTCGTACAATCTATCAAATCTATGCGGCCTTTTCTTTTCAAGCTGAATCCCAAAGCCACACATACTACATCCAGTCCTTTGGGCTTTTGTTGTGAATAAATTCCCATTTACATCTTTTTCAATTACTCCATAGATAACTGGTATTGGAACATCTAATTCTAATGCCAACTTTAAAATGTCCTGTCTATTGAATATTGCAAATGGAGCAGACCTTATTACTGATTTGCCA
>CAZWGG010001115.1:0-1523 GCA_964633305.1 uncultured Bacteroidales bacterium | reverse complement strand
TACAGGGTTAACAAGGAATCCGTTGTTTTGAAGTCTTTGCGTTAATTCCTGTACTTGTTTATTGCTTCCAATATATACCGGGAAAATACAGGTTTGGGTTTCTCCGATATTAAAGCCTAACTTTATTAACTTTTGATGCATATAATGGGTGTTTTCCCATAACTTTTTCCTTAATTCAGGTTCTTCTTCAATTATTTTAAAAGCTTCCAGTGCAGCGACTACAGTTGGAATAAAGGCGGCAGCAGAAAAAACGTATGACCGGCTTGACAATCGAAAATAATTTATAAGATCTTTTTTCCCGGCAACAAACCCCCCAACCCCTCCTATTGATTTACTGAATGTCCCTGTTACAACATCTATCTGGCCTTCAAGGTCAAAATGTTCAATAGTACCCCTTCCATTTTTACCCAACACACCTGTAGCATGGGCATCATCAACAAGAAGCCAGGCATTGTATTTTCGGGTTAGTTCAACTATTTTATCCAACGGCGCAATATCCCCGTCCATGCTGTATAGCCCTTCAACAATAACCAGTTTATTTACATAATTATGTTGTGTCCTTTTAAGCATAGATTCTAAATGATCCATATCGTTATGCAAAAAAAACACCTTATTTGTATGGGCAAGCTTCATACCATCAAGAAGGCTGGCATGCGAATACGAATCAAAAATCCCAATATCTTTTTCACTTAATAAAGAACTAATAACTCCAATATTTGTGGCATAGCCCGATGATTGTACTAGCGACTCCTCACAACCTTTAAACCAGGCAATTTTTTCTTCCAGTTGTCTGTGCATCCTGGTTGTACCCGTAGCAAGCGATGCTGTTCCCGCTCCTAAACCATATTCACCAATTGCCTCAATAACAGCCTTTTTTATTCTCGGATGCTGGGTCAATTTCAGGTAATCATTTGATGATAAATTAAGTAATTCCTGCTCCTGGTTTGTAACCGTATTTTTTACTTTGGCTATTGTTTTGCACCCGGTTTCCACTATCCTCCTGTCAAATGCCGCGTATTTTTGGGTATTATCGTATAACCAGCTATTTAAAACAGCAATTCTTTCTTGAAAAGATAAAAAATCAAGCCTTTCATCATACAAAATGTCAAAAAGGGAATACTTATCAGAATCAATGTTATTATTTTCAGATGTTTGAAAAATAATCTCGCCCTTCTCATTCTTATTTTTATAAGAAAACTTTTTTAGGTTAGCCATGTGAATTTATTTTTGTAAAAAAATAGAAGTATGCTATAAATAATACAACATTAGTTATATACAATATACGTATTTTTTTTTGATTTTCCTGCTATATAATGGTTTTTCTCATTGCTCACAGTATTACAGTTACGGACAATGAAGGGTGTAAATTATACCGGTTTTTTGCCCGGAAGTCAAAGTAAAAAAATAATATGAATTTGAGGGCATTTAAAAGCTGGATTGTTTCGTAAAAGCGCTAAGACACTAAAAAATAATAATAAGTATATGGCTCATTATTAATTTTATATATAGGTTAAAATTTCCTG
>CAZWGG010001114.1:0-1524 GCA_964633305.1 uncultured Bacteroidales bacterium | reverse complement strand
GATTTAAATCCAAAAGATATCAGTAAAACAATTGTCAACATTGTTGCAATGGTTATGCTACCGAAAATTAAAGATATAAGAATTACTCCTGCACTATTATGTTCGGCTGCCGGCATCATTAAGTAAGGAATTAAAGGTTCACACGGGCCCAGTACAAATATAATAAATAGTACCCATGGTGTAAGATTAGTAATTTTCTCGTTTTTATGAATATGATCATGATCAGAAGAATGAATATGCTCGTGTTCATGAATAATTCCATTGTGTTTATGTATATGACGATGCGGTTTATTTTTTTTAGCCCGAAATATGCCCCATATCATATACAGAAATCCGAATATAATAAATGCCCAGGCAGCTAAACCTCCCCGAACACTTTCAATACCTACGAGTTTTTCCAGTCCAATCCCGAAAAGTATACCTATTGTTCCTAAAAGTATTGAACTACCAACATGGCCTACCCCACATAAAAACGTGATAAGGCTGGTCTTGAAAATCGACCATTTCCTTGCACGTGACATCACAATGAAAGGCACGTAATGATCTGGTCCGGTTAAGGTATGGATAAAACCCATTGATGCAGCTGAGATTGATAAAAGTAAAATTTCGTTATTCATAATTTATTTTTTTTTCAAAGCTTTTAATTGTATTGATAATGAAAAATTAAAATTTTAATTATTCTCTTAGGGCTTCCAGCTTTATATGAATACCGGCAAAGAAATTTATACCGGGCATAGGATATCCATAAAGAATACTGTAATTCCCGTTTAACAGGTTTTCTCCCTGGATGTAAAAATCCAGGTATTTTGATTGTTTATAGCTGAGTCTTGTTCCAAGCAGAAAATAACTATCTTCAACCTCAATTAGCTGACCTTGAGTGTTTTCACCATATAATTGACCAATTGCCTGAACTTTAACTGTAAAGAAAAACTTATTGAACCGGTACCTCGATGATATAAAACCCTGATGAACAGGTGTTGCAATCATAGGTTCATCCATGTGAATATAAGAATAATTTGCATCAATTCTTAATATAGAAGATGGAGTATATCGTGTTGATAGTTCAATTCCATGATTTAAAAATTTTCCTGAGTTTTTATACTGTGAAGGCGGAACTTCAAGTACTTTTATGATACGATTTGATCCTTTTGAGCGATAAATGGTAAATTCAAAAAAAGATTTTCCATTGGCAAATTCTTTCATGTAAGTAAATTCAGTATTGAACATTTTTTCAGGCAGCAATTTATCATTTGCCGGAGGAAACAAGTAAAGTTCACGTATGGAAGGACTCCGATAGCCCTCAGATACTGAGCCTTTCAAAGTTGATGTTTCATTAATGGTATAAGCAAAACCTGCTTGTGGAATCCATTCATTTCCATATACTTTGTTCATCTCATAACGAATACCAGCATTAAGCATTAATCCAAGGTGCAAATTTTGCTGGACAAATGAATAAACGGCATGGTGGTCCATAGATATCCATTTATCATTATATTCAGACAAAATAAATTGAGGTCCACCTGT
>CAZWGG010001113.1:0-1526 GCA_964633305.1 uncultured Bacteroidales bacterium | reverse complement strand
ATATGATGATAAATTTTAAGCATCAAGGAGTTGATATCTTAGTTACCCCAAATCATCGAATGGTATACAATAAAAGAACAATTGAAAGAGATAAAACTATTTTCGAAAATAAAATTAGTATCAAGCCTTCCAACGAATTAATGTATGATTATACATACTCTATTCCTTATACTGGAATATGGAAAGGAAAGTCAAGAATGATACAAATTGGAAATAAAATGTACCAGCCTTCTGATTTTTTACCCTTTTACGGATGGTTTATCACTGATGGAGGTATCTCTGGAAGAAGTGTAAATATTTATCAATCTAAAGAACATAATTTTAGGCATATTAGAAGCTCATTAGATAAACTTGGATTACAATACAAAGAATATGAACGAAATAGACCAAATAAAAGACCAGAGATGATTTTTAGTATTCATAATGTTGAATTTAGGGATGCATTAAAAAGGTGGATTAAGAATGGTATTGGTAAATATGAAAGGAGCAGAATTCACCCTGATATTTTTGATTTAGAAAGAGAAGAATTATTAATACTTTTTGATTCTATGATTTTAGGAGATGGTGGATGGATTGAAAATATATGTTATACATTTGACAATACTAGTGAAGATTTGGCTAATGATTTTCAAAGATTATGTTTGAAAATTGGATATGGATGTAATATAAAAAAAAAAAATGTCAAAACAAGATTTTTAAATAATGTGTATACTGGGATATCTTATAGGTGTAAGATCTCTTATGAAAGAAAAAATATTATCAGGAAACATCATTGTAGGATGAAAAAATATCAAGGTAAAGTCTGGTGTGTTTCAGTAAATAATGGAACGGTGATTGCTAGAAGAAATGGTAAACCATTTGTATCGGGTAATTCTTTGTATCCAACAATAATTAAAGAAAATAATTTATCTTATGAAACGGTCTCTTGTCCACATGAAGACTGCATGGACAATCTTGTAAAAGGTATTCCTTATCACGTCTGCACGCATAAAATGGGTATATTTGCATACATCGTTGGATTTTTCAGGGACATACGAGTGAAATATTTCAAGCCAAAATCCTCTGATAAAAGTTTATCCGCTGAACGTCGTAGTTATTATAATACCATCCAGCAAGCCTTGAAAGTGTTCATTAATAGTGCCTATGGCGTTTTTGGCAGTCAAAACTTTCCTTTATTTTGCTTACCTGTAGCAGAGAGCACCACGGGGATAGGAAGATATTCAATCAAGCAAACGATAAAAAAATCAGAAAGCATGGGGATAAAAGTATTATATGGTGATTCCGATTCAGTTTTTCTCTTGAATCCCTCGAAAAAACAGTTAGAAGAAATTTCAGAGTGGAGTAAAAAAGAATTAGACCTTGATTTGGAAGAAGAAAAAACCTATCAATTTTTAGCTTTATCTGAAAGAAAAAAAAATTACGTTGGAATATACAAGGATACAAAATATGTAGATATCAAGGGACTCGTTGCTAAAAAAAAGAATACTCCTGAATTCATTAAGAAAATTTTTAATGAATTTCTGGAG
>CAZWGG010001112.1:0-1528 GCA_964633305.1 uncultured Bacteroidales bacterium | reverse complement strand
GATGCCTGGTGTTGTGGAATAGCCTTGAAAAAAGCTCAAAGGGAGTAATGTTGCCAATCCGGGTGGGGGTAACTATCTATGGAATTCATTGACAGAATTCTGGAATTCTGACTATATGCGAAGTAAAATCCCAGATAAGATTTCTATTAGCCTTGATATTGGCTATGTATTTGTAAAAGGTGCATCAGGTACAGTTGAGCTTAATTTAATTACCCGAGGTAAAGAAAGTGGTTTTTTTGTAACATCTACAGAAAATAATAGAACGGGGTTTTTAGTCGATTTAGGAGTAAATATATCTGCTGGAAATTATTTAGGTCCAGTTGAAGATATTACTAGAGCTTCTTATTTAGGATTATCAAAAGATTGGGATGGTGGATTTATATATGGAGGTAGTCTCTGGAGTTCCTTTAATGAAGCAGGTGTTAAAACATGGACTGGAGGAAAAATTGGTTACGGCTTAACAATAGGTCTTGCACGAGGAATAGGAGAAACTTATCATGGCTTATATTAGTATTTCCACTATTAAAAAAACAATAATCATATTATTCATATTAGGGGCAATATTCTTTTTTATTAAAGATAATAGAGAACATAAAATGGCTATTCATAGTTTTTATTGCGAAAGTTATTATGGGAAAATTGTTAATGTTACATACGATGTAAAAGAATATGCCAGAGTTACAAATGAAAATAATGAATCATTTTATTTGGGTAACTTTATCAGCTATAATTATTTTAAAATTGAAATTGGTGACTCCATTGCAAAGGATGATAGCTCATATGTAATAAGGTATTTTAAAAAGAACGGTATTGCCTATGAACACTATTACGATCAATATCATCCGAAAACGAGGCGGATATTAAATGAAAATAATCAAAATAGTAAATGATTTTAAAGAGATTTCAATAATGTATAAATATATTAAATTTTTTACGGTTATCTTTCTTATCCATGGTTGTATAAATCCTAACCAAATAGAACAAGCAAGGATTAAAGCAGATAATTTATTAAATAATATTTCCTCAGGGAATGCTTATGATGCATTTCCTGAGAAATATTTTCCTCGTTCACAGACAGAGTTGTTATTAAATGAATTAAGCTATAAATGTGATTTTGCAAATAGAAAAGGAAATTTCATAAATGATTTTTATCAAAAAGAGCGAACTGATGAACAAGTTTCTTTTATTTATGAATTCTATTTAAAGTGTGATAGCATTAGATTTATTCTAACATATAAGCTAGGGCAAGAGCCAGAGCTTATTAAATTTCAGCTTCAACCAATAGAAAAAGAAAATGATATGATAACAAAACCTGAGAGGCGTTTAAAATTTTAAGACTATGACTATTGATATTTTGAGTTGAATAGAGTCCCCCTCAATAGTCCAAGGTTCTAAGGAATAAAAAAAACAAAAACTAGTTCAAGCGTCTCGCTTGGACTTTTTTGTTTTTTTTGAAAAGCACAAGCTCTAAAAGTATCCGTCCTACCAAGTAGGTCATAGAAAATCCTATACGGGATCATATTTTTGT
>CAZWGG010001111.1:0-1529 GCA_964633305.1 uncultured Bacteroidales bacterium | reverse complement strand
TTGAGTTGGATATGCATCATAACCGAAACAAATTAAGTTGCTAAGTACGGCATAATTCAATTTCAAGTCAAATTTTTTTGGTAAACTGGTATATTTTAATGATAGATGTAACTTTTTTTCGGGTTTAAAATTATTTGACCATATAAAACTATTGGAATAATATTGCTGATATAAATAAAATGGTTCTGTTGAAGAATAACTTCCATTTATATAAAGACTTGACCTGCTACCCTTAGGTTTTGATATATCAATACCTGCTGATAAGCCATAACTGCCTTGTTTACGTCCGGTAAGATATAAATATCCGGAAAAATTCCACTTGAAATTTTTAATTCCCAAGGTAAGTCCTGAACTTACCTTATTGTCACTTTCATAATAAACGTATGTAAACGGGATATAAGATTTGTTATCAATTTTATATTTTTTGAATTTATCAATATCACGAGAGTGAAAAGTATATTTATATGATTCGTTTGTTATATCGGCATAAAAATTATAATTTGATTTGCCTAGTATATAGAAACGTAATGTATTCGAAACTTTTCTATAATAAAGTGAGTCAAATGATTTTGCAGGATTAAAAAATAAGGTATCGTAATATCCTTTACTTATTCCGGTATCAGCTTTTATGTCTTCAAAGATTCTTTTGTTTGTCTCAAAGCCAATTATATGCATAAATCCCGATTTAAACTTTAAAGGAGAACCAACAGAAGAATTAGTTGTGTCCGTAACTGCAGTATCTCTTACATTAGGTTTAAATAGAAATTTTGTTAGGTTAATATCATGTGCAAGAAAGAGGCTGAAATTTTTGAAAGTGTTTTTAACATCGGGATTATCAGTTGCTGATGAACTGGTACCACTAAAAATTGTCGAAATGTCCCCTGGATTCTGAATAGTATTGTCCACTAAAAGTGAATCATTTGTAATACCTCCATTTTCATCGTTAGAGAAACTGTTTAGGTTAACATTAAAGTGGTAAGAGTAAATATCGCTTTCAAAACTGGAAAAAACTTTAAAAGAATTTTTTCTTGTTCCCTGCCAGCTATATTGTCCCTTTGATGCACAAGTATTTAGTTTTAACCCGAAATTTAATTTTGGATTGACATTCTGAGAGTGAAATACATCAAGTCTTTCTTCTTTTATTGATGATCCGCCTCCGCTAATATATGTTAACCTGGAGAATTGTTTCTTTGTATTTACATAGATTGTGCCATCAGTAGTTTCAAGATAAGGATAGTAATAATTAATAAAGAAAAACTCATTACTTGTATACCTGTCGAAATACAAGTTTGAGACTGCTGGAGATCCAATATTACCAAGATAAGAATTGGAAAATGAAGATATGAAAATAGGATTGAATGTTTGAAAATTCTCAAGTGCAGTATCAATATTTACAGGAACTTTAGTCAAATAATCATCTGAAAGTCTCCAGGATTGAATAACAGAAGCCGTATCCTCTTGTGATAGGATAGGAGAGATAGGTATGGTAATAATGGCTAAAATTATAAATATCTTATGCATTTTTGTTT
>CAZWGG010001110.1:0-1530 GCA_964633305.1 uncultured Bacteroidales bacterium | reverse complement strand
TAAAAGTATTATTAAAGCGTGCCTGTTCCTCAACGTCAACTCTTAATTTCTTATTTATGTTTAGTTTTACTTTGATACCTGACCATAGTTCATCATTGTGGGGCTGAGCAAGTGAAACCATGAAAATAAAAAGCATACCGGTTAGTAAAACAAAAAATGCTTTACACTTCATCATGTCCTGGATAGAATATTCCACATTCGTTCCTTATTTGATCGAGTACCTCCATAAGAATCCTACTTTTTTCAAAACTCATAAGCTCACTCTCAATAATGTCATTTTTAAGGCAATTGATTGCTTCTGTTGCTTCATAGTTATAACCATTTCCTATGTAGGTAGGAGTAATGTCTATTGGTGAGTTTTCTCCTTTTATCAGTGAAATTTTCGTAGGCATAAAAAAAAGACTATGAAGATGAATCTTTCCTTTGTCACCAATAATTTGTGCATCAATTCCGGTTCGTGCAATAATGGAAGAAAACAAGCTGGCAAGATGGCCCTTTTCATATTGAAATACAATACCGCAATTCTCATCAACACCTGTCTTACCAATAGATGCAAATGCTTTTATGTTTGTAGGTTTTCCTAATAACTCAAGAGCCAAAAAAACAGGATAAATACCTACGTCGAGCAATGAACCCCCTCCTAATTTAAGGTTAAAAAGCCTATTAGTAGGGTCTTTCGGCGCAAGAATCCCAAAATCAGCTCGTATGAGTTTAATGTTACCAATTGCACCGGATTTAATCACTTCCTTTACTTTTTTTATAGATGGCAGACATGCTGTCCACATGGCTTCCATAAGAAAAACATTGTTTTCTTTTGCCTTATCAACCATTTTCTTTACTTCAATAGAATTGATTGCAAATGGCTTTTCACATAATACTGCCTTTTTATTTTCCAAACATAACATTGTATTATTACAATGTTCTGTATGCGGTGTTGCAATATAAATAATATCAACATGACTATCTTTAACCATACTTTCATAATCGCCATAAGCGATAGGAACATTAAACTTACCGGCAAATTCATCCGCTTTTTTTTGTGTTCTGGAGGCCACAGCATACAAACACCCATCAGGGACAGAACACAATCCTTCAGCGAATTTAGTCGCTATACCACCTAATCCCATTATTCCCCAGTTATAAATCTTTTTCATTATTTATCGGTTAAGAATTTTTTCAATTTCCTGGAGTTCATTTTCATCAAAAGAAGCATTGGCCAGTGTAGTCAAATTATTTTGTAATTGTTCAACAGAACTTACTCCTATTAATACAGAGGTAATTCTTTTATCTTTTAGCAGCCAGGCTATTGCCATTTGTGCAAGTGATTGGCCCCTTTTTACAGCTACCTTATGTAAGTCCCTTACCTTTTCTATTAACTTATTAGTTATATGTTCTTTTTGTAAAAAACCATGCGATTTGGATGCTCTTGAATCCTCTGGTATCCCTTTCAAATATCTATCAGTTAGTAATCCTTGTGCCAAAGGAGAAAAAGCAATAAGATAACCAACAAAAACAAGCGGTTAAAGCTAT
>CAZWGG010001109.1:0-1532 GCA_964633305.1 uncultured Bacteroidales bacterium | reverse complement strand
ACGTGCACGAAGTACAGCCCGCGGCCGAGCGCCCTGCCCGCGTCGTTCCTGCCGTCCCAGTCATACGCGTTCCAGCCCGCTATTGTTGTCGTGTATTCATGCTTTTTCACAAGCTCGCCTGTCAGGTTGTATACTTTTACCTTTATTTTCACATTCGCGTTCGCCATTGACCGTATCTGCACTGTCCCGCCTTTGCCCGCGTTGAAATAGTTCCTGTCCAGCCTGCACAAAATATCAGGCGTCGGGGAGGCGGTCCAGGTGGGAGTTATTGTATGTGTCGGCGTTATGGTAAACGTCGGAGTCTCGCTTCCTGTTTCGGTGGGGCTTGCCGTTTCCGTTTGCGTGAATGTAAAAGTATGAGTCGGGGTAGCCGTATAGGTTTCAGTCGGCGTTCCTGTTTCAGTGGGTGTGCCCGTAAATGTAGGCGTTTGCGTTTCAGTCGGCGTGTCTGTGGCAGTGCCCGTATTTGTGCCTGTAAAAGTATATGTAAATGTCCCCGTCGGAGTGGAGGTTTCGGTTGCCGAAGGCGTAACAGTAAGAGTGGCGGTCAGCGTATGCGTCAGCGTGCAGCTCTCTGTAACCGTAAACGTCGGTGTTTCTGTATTAGTGTACGTAGGAGACACCGAGGCACTGGCACTCGGCGTATCCGTGACGCTTGATGTCTGCGTAACTGTCTGCGTCACCGTCTGCGTGACGGTTTCAGTGGCGGTTTGGGTAAAAGTTTCTGTAAGCGTAGGCGTGGCTGTATACGTAAACGTCGGGCTGAACGCAGAGCCAAATGCTATGTTTATGATATTGCTACCGAGGGCGGCAAAACCGTCCGCTTCCGCGCTTGCCTGGTTTGCGACCGGGTTTGGCCCGGGCCCGGGATACACAACCACAAGCGTCAGTGAAGCGGATGACGACTGTATGATCATCGGTATGTTCCATATTGCCATGCCCCCGGACAGCGTGCACACGGGAATGGAATCGACATAAGCGGTATCCGTATCAATAGTATCCCATACCACGATATTATTAAGCCAGCACCCTCCGCCGCTGTTTATGACGTCAATTGTGTACGTTATTGTATCCCCCTGGTTGACCGTTCCTGTCGAGGCGGACTTGCTTATTTCAAGCACTGCGCACAGCGTGGACGTCGGGGATATGGTAATCGTGGGCGTAACACTCGGCGTAACTGTCTGCGTGACGGTTTGCGTCACTGTAGGCGTTACCGTCTGCGTTACTGTGGGCGTCACAGTCGGCGTGACCGTAGGCGTCACTGTCGGCGTCACCGTCTGTGTAACTGTCGGGGTCACGGTCGGTGTCACAGTCTGCGTCACCGTTGGCGTTGCTGTCTGTGTAACCGTCTGCGTCACGGTCTGCGTAGCTGTATCAGTCATTGTCGGCGTAAAAGTTGAAATTACTGTCTGTGTTATTGTGCTTGTCAAAGTTGGCGTAACTGTTGGTGTGTAAGTCCGCGTGTGGGTCATTGACTGCGTAAGCGTTACTGTCTCTGTCGGCGTCGGCGGTATGCCGTAGCTGAACCTGAA
>CAZWGG010001108.1:0-1532 GCA_964633305.1 uncultured Bacteroidales bacterium | reverse complement strand
GCCGCCTGGGCTTTATAGCTTTTGAAACCCTGCTTACCCAACCTTATGAAGACCCCGGAAAGTACATAGATTATACCCGCCAGCCCTACCTGTTAAACCGCTATGCCATTGGCTATGCTTTTTCGGCCACGCTTATGGATACCCGGGAAAAAGCAAAAACAAAACGAAAAAACCGGTTTGCCGGCTTTGCCGGCGATTACAGGAACTCTCCCGATTCGCTTGTGCCCCTGCCCAGGCTGGTTGACGAGGCCATTAAGCTGGCCAGGCTAACCCGGGGCAACTATTTTATTAACCAGGAGGCTACAGAGAAACGTTTTAAAAACAAGGTGAAAGACTACAACCTTGTACAGCTTTTTGCCCATGGTATGGAAAACCTGGAAAACCCGCTATATTCCAAAATAATTTTTACACATACGGCCGATACAACAGAAGACGGTTATTTGTATGCTTATGAACTGTATAACCTGCAGCTTAATGCCGACATGGTGGTACTTGGCGTGTGTAACAGCGGGTACGGGAAATACCAGGAAGGCGAAGGTATAGTGAGCCTGGCAAGGGGCTTTCAAATTGCCGGCAGTTCATCAATAGTAATGGCATTATGGAAAACCAACAGCCTTATAGCCTCCGAGGGGCTGGAATACTACTACAGGAAACTGCTGAAAGGGTACAGGAAAGACGAATCGCTACGATTAGCCAAACTGCATTATCTTGAAAAATCAAATTCTATTTATGCACACCCCAGGTATTGGGCCAACCTGGTGATTTTTGGCAACCAGGAAGCCGTGTACAAAAAAAGGTTACCTGTTTCACTGTGGCTATTGATACCAACAATTTTAGTTGTTTACTATATTTTGAAAAAAACAATTAGAAAAAAATATAATTTGTGAATTTAGGAATATCGTCGTCGTAAAGTTGTGCGTCAATCTCTTTTTAAGGGGTACAGGGATTTGTATAAGATTACTAAAATATGAAAATATTGAATTAAAAATAATAAGAAAGGCACACCCCCCCAAACCTACTTTGTTAAGGCAGGGCTGTTAATTTCTAATTATTCCAGGCATGAAATGAAACTTCTACGAAGTTTTATCATTCTGACGATATGTGTTTTGCTACAATATTGCAACTTCTACGAAGTTAAATTATCGCGTAGCGATTGCATTATTGTAGGATTAATTTGTTGTCAAAGCACTAAACCTTGTAGAGATTTCATATTGGAGTTAGAAGTTAACAGCCCTGCCCTTGTTAAGGGAATTACACCCTGCTCAATAAAAATATCACATTTTACTATATATAAAGAATTTTCTTTTTTTACATTTTTTGTAAAACTGTGCAGTAGTATGGGCTTTTCATACGAATAAATGCATTATAAGTTATTATCATACTTTTGTTTACTGCTAAAAATCAGGTTAACGCATAACAAGTTATCTATTTTCTTTTTCCAATTTAATCCTCTTATTTAGTCTTTGCAAGAAAACGCTAAATACTGCGTTATTCTTGCCTTGAAAATAGTCATTTACAATCAGTAAACTCCT
>CAZWGG010001107.1:0-1537 GCA_964633305.1 uncultured Bacteroidales bacterium | reverse complement strand
TGCTGCCGGCATCCCCTTAATAAATGATAATCCTATTGAAGCATCAGGGAGAGAAAATGCCCCATTTGTTAAAAAACCTGCACAGGTATCATAAAAAACAATAGCAGCGGAAATTGAATGAGGATGAAAACGGTAATGTGTTTTCCCGGGGTCTCTCTGGCACAATTCCGAGTAAACACATGTGGGAATACCTTCATTCCCACCATAATTAGTAATCTGAAAACCAGGACTCTGAATAGAACGCGGGCAAAGTATGCCTTCGGAGAAATTCCCATCAACGCCATTTGAATGGGATACCATTGATACAAGAAAGTATTTCTGCTTTAATAGATTTTTAATGTTCGCAACAGTTAAATCATGCCACCATACGGTTTCAACACCTGCGTATAAATCATGATAAGAAATATCCGGACAGCCAAATAAAAACAGATCACGGGTTGGTTGGCGGTCTTTTAGCGCCAGGGACTTTAGTAAGGACCAGCGTACTTCATTCCTGTTTATTCCTGAAATAAAACCCATACAAGGAAGATCATTATTTTGACTTTCTTCTTGAAGCAGGATACTGAATAATGAGTATGGTAATTGTGTAATATCCGTAATCACAGTGATTGTTTGAAGTCCCGGTGTGTGAATCAAGGAAAGTAATGATTCCCCGGTATCAAGGTGTTTATGATTTCTCCTTGAAATTTCTGAATAAAATCGGCCCTCCTGTTTGTAACTTCCTAATGACACGACAAGATTGGATTCCGGCCCGCCATTTTTGACAGGGTGTTGACGCTTTTCTGTGTTCCTTGATAACGCATCAAAATCTTTATAAGAAATTATTTTAACACGCCAGAAATCTGTTAATTGAGATGATATCTGAAATTCTTCGACCTGGTATATAGGCAATGCATATAAATTATAATTAATAGTTAGTTCATAAACACGGATTTCTTCTTTTAAACAGGAAACTCTTACAAAGAAATAATAAGGAGCTTCTATAATATTCATTAAAAAAAACCTTCGCTTGCAGAAAGTAATTTGAAGATACTCACTATCATTTTATAAATACTCATCAAAATATCATTATTTTATTTTTTCCCATAAAATTGTGACATTGCTTATTCATTTATTAAAAAAAACGACACGGTAGCGCTTATTTAAATTCATAAAGACTAAATATATAACCACAATATATTATTGTGGTTATATATTTATGTGAGATTTGTATTTTCTCTTAATTCATAAAATACGAATACTATTAATAAGATTAATTACCAGCACATTACTGCTAAGCGTTGTGTTAAAACAATAGGTTCTAATTGGCGAATTTCATTTACATTAAGTTTAACTTTGGATATAATCTCTTCCTGTTCCTTTGTTAACACAATTGAGTTTTTAGTATCTTTTTTCATTGTTTTCCCTCCTGATTATAGTATAATTTAAAATCTTATTAATTATGTACCATTCTTTTTTGTATGTCAACAATTTTTTTAAAAAAATCAATATACTTTCACATTAATATAAAAATAATAAAAGTGTGGTAATGATTGTA
>CAZWGG010001106.1:0-1537 GCA_964633305.1 uncultured Bacteroidales bacterium | reverse complement strand
AAATCGGCCAGTATTACCTCCGCGCCCGCCAATACGACCCGCAGTTGATGAGATTCTCTGGAAGAGATCCCGAACAGGGCAAGAGTTCAAAACCTATAACCCTTCATCGATATTTATATTGTGGCAATGAACCTATCGGTCGCATCGATTTAGATGGAAGATTTGCTTTAACTCTTAGTGGTAGTTTAAGTGGTTCAATATCAGCAGCAGATATTGCTGGGGCATTCGCATCAAGTATCCCGTATAGCAACGGAGGAATTGGTGAGGCTATTGGGGGTTTAATGGCTTATTATATGCTCATGTTACCGCTAGAGTTAGTGAATTCACATCTAATGCTAGCTGGGTCGGTAGGTGGTGGAATAATTGCAGCTAAAGATGAATCGGTAGATGGATGGAATAAAGGTTGGACATTTGGCTCAATGCTCTACGCAGCTGGTGGAGGGGGTATAGCATCTTCTAGTGGTGGAAGTCTGACTTTAAATATCGGATATTCTCCGAATGCTCAGCATGTTAAAGATTTGGCAGGCAAATATACAGAGGTTGGTGGTTCTGTAGCATTTGGTGTACCTCCATGGTTTGGTGGTATGTTCTTTAACTTTGCAGCAGGTTTTTCTTACGCAGAAGGTGACAATGGGATTGATTTGTATACGCTTTCATTAGGGACGGGAACCCGAGGGATAGAAGGCCACTTATATAGAGGCGGTACTAGCGTTACTGAATGGTGATAAATGAATTATATGGAAATCAGGAAGATATTGATATTTGATTCTGTGTTTATATTAGGTGCGGTGGTAAGCCTGCTCAGGTACTTATATTTCAAAAACAAACTGAAAATGCTATCTTTAAAATATGGGAAAGATACAGTGCCTCAAAATATCTTGAATGCCACAATGCTCCCCAAAACAACGGGGGATGCTGATTATGATTTATGCAGATACAAACTGTTCTTATCATCAAGGCAGTCACTTGTTTTTGTCACGGCAGTGTTCGTTTTTGCTTTATTGATTATACTTTTTTACAGGATATGGTCATGAAATCGGAAAAGAGATTATCGGATAAAATCAACATCCTAATGGTCGCAGTAATACTTTACTTCTTTATACTTATACCAATAGGATTTAAAAAATTCCCAGTCTTATTTGTTATAATTATATTGTCATGGGTGCCTTTATTGTTACTTATGGGAATATGCGGTATCGTCGTGGGAGTAAAATCTGACAGATTTCTTCAAAATCATAATTTTGGTCTTTGGAAAAAAACGAAAAGTTCTTCTTTCAAAGAAAAGATGGAAGCTCAGAGAGAAATACGAAATCTTGACTTATTAAATTCAATTAAGTTGCCACGGTTTCAAGCATTAATAACATTCTTAAGTATCTGTTGGGAGTTTGCAGCGTTTTCAATATTAATTTTTATAACCATAAAGCTTATTGCGTAAGTTTAGCAAGTGTTCTTAGTTCTATGAAAAGTAGATAATCAAAGTCAAACGACTGGCCGCAAGCGGCACAGAAGGCATAAGTATCAAATATGACCCGATGGG
>CAZWGG010001105.1:0-1540 GCA_964633305.1 uncultured Bacteroidales bacterium | reverse complement strand
TCCAAAATCCCAGATGTATTTATTAGTATTACTTTTAATAATGGGAGTATAAAAATAAAAAACGTTTGAGTCCTCTAACTGATAATATAAAAAATTAGGTATTTGACCGGATGAATCAACTTCAAGTTTTATTGTTTTTTTATATTCTTTAAAATCTCCGTTTATTGAATCAATAGATGTTAACCTAACCAAATATTTTCCGGGAGAAGGGAATGTATAAGTTGGATTAGCAGTTGTTATTAATGATCCATTATCAAAATCCCAAAAATATTTGTTGAATCCTTTTGATTTATTTTGAAAAAATAAAGTTAATCCTTCAATTAACGAATCCGTGAAATAACTATCAACCTGGATATCTTCTTCAGCTATAAGGACAGTTTTTGATGTTTCATCAATATATCCCAGGGTATCATTTAGAATTCGTAGAACAATATCAAAATATCCCGGGGTATTGTACTTGTGTTTGCCGGGATTTGTTTTGGTTGATGTTGTTCCATCACCAAAATTCCAAAGTATATGAGTGTAAATCCCTGTTGATGTGTTAGATATGTCAACCTTATTGCTGTCAACAGAGAAATCAAATTCAGCATTAAGATTTGTTTCAATCCATGACAAATCAATAGTTGTACAAGAACTATCTTTGAATACCGGTAGATCCAGCGAATCGATTATTGTGAGGCAAACATCATATATTCCCGGCAGAGAATAAATATGGTTCTGTGATTGTTTTTCAGTTTCAACTATATTGTTTCCATCTCCAAAATTCCAAATATAGTGTGACATATTTGCCGGGGAGTTATTGATGAATCTGCAACTTAATTCTGTTATATTAATATCGTAAGTGAATTTAGCTTGATTATAAACAGACTGAAATTGTAAAATTAAAACAAAAAAAATGGGAAAGGACAACACTTTTGTTTTACCATAAACACTCATAAAAACAAATATTATTTTCTTTATTACGTTAAAGATACTTAAAATGTTTATTTAACTCTATAAGGTGAGGCTTTTGCTATAATTTATTTACAGAGGATGCATTATTTGATAACCTGCTAAATGTATAATAAGAAGTAAATAAAAAAATAGCCATTCCAATTGTCATGCCATAAGCGCCAGGATAATCCATTGGTTTGATAATTACCAGTATGATATCATGGATAAGTTTAAAAGGGGAGGCTAATATATCCCAACTGTTATATCGCATATAACGGCCAATATAAACACCAAAACTTCCGAGGGCCAATACACCTGCAGAAAATATCCAACTATATTTTGAACCTGTGTGCCTATTGATTATCTTTTGCATATCATGCAATGACACAAAGCCTATGATAAGGCCATTCCATGCAAATATCGAGATAATGATCAAATCAAACCATAAAGGTATTTCAGGGCGCTGGTATAAATGAAAGAAATCGGTAAGTATATAAGGTGCATTTGGAAAGAATAATAACCATATTGCCACCAGGAAAATAAACTTGATGCTAAACTGCTGAAGATTTTTGTTGTGTTTGATGTAATTGGTAATAAAAAAAGGAAT
>CAZWGG010001104.1:0-1546 GCA_964633305.1 uncultured Bacteroidales bacterium | reverse complement strand
ACTTTTTATTATGATTTGGAAGGAGAACTAGGATCTGTATATTCTATTGTTTTAAAAAACAACAAAGCATATGTAGGGACAAATCAGGGACTTTTCTATAGCAACTTCAACCCTGTATATGGCAATGTTAAATTCAACTTTAAGTTTATTGAGAACACCCAGGGACAAGTTTGGTCATTATCGGTTTTTGATCACCAACTAATTTGCGGGCATAACGAGGGTTCCTATGAAGTTCAACAAGACAGAATTTCATTGTTATCAGCGGTTAATGGCGGGTTTTCAACGCGTCGTTTTAACGGTGGGGAAGAAAATTATTTATTGCAAAGTACGTATACATATCTTGTTCTGTATAAAAAACAAAGGGGAAAGTGGAAATTTATGCATACCATAGCGAATTTTCAAAACCCGGTTAGGTATATTGAAGTTGACCATTTAGGAAATATTTGGGCCAGCCATTTGCAAAGAGGTATGTACCGGTTAAAACTTGATAAAACCCTTACTAAGGTTATGGAAAGTAAATATTATGGAAGCAAAAACGGTTTTACAAGCGATTTCCATATTCATGTTTTTAAAGTAAATAACAGGATAGTATTCACAAACGAAGGTCATGTTTACACATATAATGATTTAAATGATACTATTGTTTTATATGACTTTATTGAGAAACAGGTTAAGGAAAACTCTTTTGTGAAAACAGTTTATCAGGCAGGAAACCAAAATTACTGGTTTATCACGGATAAAAGCCTTGATTTGTACGAAATTACGTCTGACCAGATGACGCTGAAAAAATCATATCCTTTTGAATTGTTTGACAATAAATTAATCCAAAATTACGAGTACATTTATACCTTAGATACTTCAAAATGGATTGTTTGTCTTGAGAATGGCTTAGCTCTTATAAACTCTAACTCTAAACAATATAACACGCCAGAAAAAAAAGCCATTATCAACGAGATTGTTTCTATTGGTAAGAAAGAGCTTGTTTTATCTACTAATGGCAGTAAAAGAGAAAAGATGCCTGTTTTATCTTTTAACCAGAACAGTCTTGCCTTTTATTATTCATGTCCGATATTCTACTCAAAACTCATTTTTTTTGTTAAACTTGAGGGTATTGACAAAAACTGGATTCAAACAAATTTGCCATTTTACAAATATGACCGGTTACCCGATGGCAATTATACATTTTTTGTGAAAGCTATGGATGAAAAAGGGAATGTCTCAAAACCAGATACTTGGTCATTCATAATAAAATCACCCTGGTATTGGTCTGCATGGTCAAAAGTTATTTATGTCTCTTTCATGTTATTCCTGCTTTTTATGGTAAGCGCCTATTACAGGAAAAGACTAAAAAAACAAGAAGCCAAATTGAGCCTGGAGAAAGAAAAGGAACTTATAAAAGTAAAAAATGAAAAACTTCAAACCGAAATTCATTACAAAAGCAAACAACTTGCAAATACCACCTTTGCTATAATTAAGAAAAACGAACTATTGTTGGAAATAAAAAAATTATTGACAATGAATAAACGAAATACTGATCCTATGCTGT
>CAZWGG010001103.1:0-1548 GCA_964633305.1 uncultured Bacteroidales bacterium | reverse complement strand
CAAAATTAAGCTGTCAATCAGACATTAGCAATACGGGCATGAGTGTTCGCTTACGTTAATAATCTTTACAAAAATGTTACTCATTTCTACCAGGAATTTAAGAAATTGTGTAAAAATCTGGTAGAAATGGTACAAAAAATAGATAAAACGCCACAGTTGAATATGTATAAAACCCCGCTTCAACATTTTATACAAGAAAACCATAAATTGGTATTACTGAGTAAAAAGATAGATTGGGATAGTTTGGACGACCAACTAAGTGTGTATTATTGTATGGACAATGGACGGCCAGGAGTTCCCATCAGGACGGTTGCAGGTATACTTATGTTAAAAAGGATGTTTGATGAAAGTGACGAGAGTGTAATAGATCGTTGGGTGGAAAACCCATATTGGCAATATTTCTGTGGGGAAACCTACTTTCAGCACGAACCACCATTTGATCGCACAGAACTGATAAAGTTCCGTAAACGGATTGGTGATGAAGGAGCAGAAATCCTTTTAAAAATGTCCATACACCTGTTCCCAAAAAAAGAAATCCAGGAGAAAGAGGTATTGCTTGATACCACGGTACAAGAAAAGAATATCACCTATCCAACAGATGTCAAGTTACAAAAAAAGATTGTTGAAAAGTGTCGAAAAATTGCAAAGGATGAACGTATACAGTTACGCCAGACATATCGAAAGGAACTAAAACAACTGATGATAGACCAGAGGTTCCATAATCATCCAAAACGGAAAAAGAAAGCCAAGGCTGCGGCCCGCAGGATAAAAGTAATAGCAGGCAAGATATACAGGGATCTTTACAGGAAACTAGATGAAGAACAAAAAGAGCAATACAAAAAGCTTTTTAAAATTTTTGATAAAATACTGGCACAAGAAAGAAATGGGAAAAATAAAATTTATAGTATCCATCAACCGCATGTAAAATGTATAGCCAAAGGAAAGGAGGCCAAGAAATATGAGTTTGGGAATAAAAGCTCCTTTGTAAAGACTAAGAAATCCGGGATCATAGTTGGAGCACTGGCATTCACAGAAAACATTTATGATGGAGATACCCTATCACCTCAACTCGTACAGATAGAGAGGCTTACCGGGAAAATGCCGAAGTCGGGAATTGTAGACAGGGGGTATAAAGGAAGAAAAAATATAGAGGGTGTTAAAATTATAACGCCGGGCAAACTCGTAAAATCTGCAGGCAGGTACTTCATACAAAAAAAAAGGAAACAGTTTAGGGCAAGGGCAGGAATAGAGCCGGTTATAAGCCATTTAAAATCAGATTATAGAATGTGGCGCAACTTTTTATTAGATGAAGATGGAGATAAGCTTAATACAATATTAGCAGCAACAGGATTTAACCTAAGAAAAATGCTCCAGCGGTTAGAAGCTGAAGCTATGGAAATTTTTGTCTCTATATTGAATAGAATTATTTTCTACAAAATAAGGATAAAATTTGCTGCTTAGAAAAAAAGGAGGCTTTTTCACGTTTAACTAATTAGAGTCTGTCCATAAAGTCAGCTTTTTTTGAGCAAAATTTATAAAATTTCCAAA
>CAZWGG010001102.1:0-1549 GCA_964633305.1 uncultured Bacteroidales bacterium | reverse complement strand
TCTTACGCCACGAGGCCCGAAGCGACCATCGGTGCGATGAGCTGCTTCAAGGATACCCCGCTGGCGCTCATTCTCGGCGGATCCGAGAAGCACGCGGATTTCGGAGACCTCGCAAGAGAGCTGATCCGCCACCCGACCCTGACCCACGTCGGTCTCATCGGTGCCACGGCAAAGAGGCTGCTCCGAGAAATCGAGCAAAAGGGGACGCCGCGTTTTTCTGTTGCACTGAATTCCGACCTCGGCACTGCGGTATCGACCTCACACAGGGCGGTTCGGGACGGGGGCGTGGTGCTGCTCTCCCCGGCTTGCGCCTCCTTCGGGCTCTTTCCCAACTACAAAGTGAGGGGAGAAACGTTTCGCCATCTTGCCAAAGCGGCTGCGAACGCGGTTTAGAGCCTATCCCAGTAGGCCGGACCGAGTCCGGCGTTCGAGTCGGTAGGCGTCGTACGATTGTAACTTGTGCACTACTCAAATGTTCTGTAGAATGCCGATGTAGGACGACCTCTTACATTTCCGACGACATCGTCCTCAAGGAGGTAACCATGGAGTTGCAGGAGCTCGTAGAGCGTATTCAACGGTGGAAGGAGCGCACGTCTCCGGGACAGGTCGATAGTTACAATTACAATATCGATGACATCGTGGAAGAAGTGGTACCGACAGAAGAGATCTCAGGGGAGCTGAGAGCGGAGCTGTTGGACACCGATTTTGTAGAGGAGGTATCGGAGGTCGATTTGGTGGAAGGTTCGATGGACCCCGGTGATATCTCGGAGGAAGACGACGGCGAATCAGATGTATAACCCTTGAACCGAGACTCGCTCCACGCTCTTTTAGCACCGGAAAAGCAGGGAATCGTGCGATAGTCTTGACGAAACTGGTCGAGCGGCGTTAAACAGCTGCATGGTAACGTTTGCTTGGCGTTCGATTGCGGGAATAAATGGAGCGATTTATAGTTAAGATAAGAGAAGCGGCCGACCGCTGAAAGACGGAACGGTGTGTATGACCTCTCGGCAGAAATGGAATGCGTTTGGGGTGAGTGCGAGCTGGGTGCTCGGAGCGCTTTTCATTGTCGCCTGCATGGAGGAAGGCACCTACTGCGCCGTCCTGGGGCCGCGCCTGTCGGGCAAGACGGTGCTGCTGCGCTACATCGCCCAGAACCGGGCAGAATCTCCGGGGCGGACGTGCGTCTACATCGACCTGTACGCCATGCGCGCGTCCACGCTGCAGGGCTTCTTTGCCGATCTGATCCAGCTCACCGCGGCCGGGATCACCGACCGGACCGGCGTGGCGCTGCCGGCGCCGGCGGCGAGCGCGGCCAGCAGCGCCGTGTTTCGCGGCTTCCTGGCCGATTGCGTGGCCCACCTGGGCCGCGACCTGGTCGTGATCATCGAGCACCTGGAGGCGATCCCCACCGACCTGGTCCAGGCGCTGTTGACCTCGCTGCGCGCGGCGTTCATGGACCAGCAGACCCAGGAGCACCAGGTGACGGTGGTCGTCTCGGGCGCGTTGAGCCTGGCCACGCTCACCGTCGGCGAATCGTCGCCGTTCCGGG
>CAZWGG010001101.1:0-1549 GCA_964633305.1 uncultured Bacteroidales bacterium | reverse complement strand
AATTGTTGCCTTTAAAGCCCCTCTTTTCCACCATCCTAAATGTTGCAACACATCACCGCGCTGATCAATAAAGCAAGTTATACCTGTATTTGCCGAACGGGCAATGCTTCGCCGTGTTTCAATAGCACGAATACGAGAAAGGGCGTTGTGTTGCCTGTACCCGGGTGTATTTCCCCACCAGCCGTCGTTTGTAATAACAAAAATAAAATCAGCGCCTTTATGAATGTAACCGGTCACATATTCTCCAAATACCGATTCCCAGCAAATAACAGGTGCAATACGTGTTGAATCTTGGGGAGATATAAATACATCCCTCTCGGGTTGAGTTACCCAGCCTCTTGTGGTACCGCCAAGGTTTATAATTAATTTATTAAGAAACCTTAAGTATTTAGCATAGGGCATTTTTTCCACGCCTACCACAAGTTGCGATTTAAAATATACCTGGACAGTTGAAGTAGAATCAATTTGCAGTGCCGCATTGTAACTCTCATAATAAATTGAAGAACCTGGAATTAACCTGGAAGTCAAATTTAGTGTATCTTTACCATAAACCTGCTGAAAACACTGGGCCCCAACAACGTATTTTAACCGGGGATATTTTTTCATAAATGCCCTTATTATCCTAATATCAGGAACATATTCTATTTGATGCAACCAAATACTATTATTTATTGATGTTTCAGGGCCCACCACATAATCAGTAGTGCTATCAACATACTGTGAAGCCAATTCTATTTGAATGCGGGTTTGCTCAAACGGATCGGATATGAATTTTTGATAAGGATCAATATTGGGTTGTAAAACAACAATTTCTTTAGGATTTTCTTTTTCATGGTACGTATAATATTTGATAAAAGAAAGCATTATTGGCGAAAGTAAAACAACAAGGCAAATGCTTATTATTCCAACATACTCTTTTAACTTTCTTCCAGTAATGTAATCGTGAATGATTGAAAAAATTAAAATGTTGACTAATAAAATCCAAAGGGATCCTCCTAATACTCCTGTTGTATCATACCATTGGATAAACCTTGTATGATAGTTAAAGCCGTGTCCAAGGGTCAACCATGGCCACGATATTTCTGCATTGAAATAAAAATGCTCAAAAGCAATCCAGTAAACTATAAAAGAAAAATACCCTATTCCGTTGCCAAGATTACGTTTTGTGATATGGAAAATCCAAAATACCGTGCTCATTAACAGCGCATTAACCAATATAGCAAATACAACACCGAAAGCCGTAGCATTAAATATCCACCAGGTTGTGGCAGTATTCCATATCAGAAAACTAATAAACGAATATTGAAATGCTTTGAATGAGCGATATTTCTTTTGATTTTTATCCAGGTAATCTTCAATAAACAATAATGGTATAAAGGCAAAAAAAAGTATTAATCCGTGCCCCCATTCAAACCATGCGGGAATAAGTAATAATCCACTAAAAACCGAATAATAGAAACATCTTTTTTTATTCATTTATTTCTTAATTTACTAAAAACACACCCAATAGAATAACTCCTATCCAAAGTAACTGGAAAAGCGTAATATT
>CAZWGG010001100.1:0-1551 GCA_964633305.1 uncultured Bacteroidales bacterium | reverse complement strand
CAGCCTCATTTCGCGAGAACGTACCGTCAGGTTCAGCGGCATTAAGCTAAGTAGAATTTGCCAAATTAAAGAAGTCGCTGATACTATAGAAGCAATGGCACAAGATGGACAAGAGGATTTATACGTTCGTTTGGAAGCCTTAGCGTATTTGGCATCCATTAAGAAGGCCCCGATTGCTGAATTGTTCGATACATATTTGAGCAGTACAGATGCACAGATTCGCTTGGAATCTGTAATTACAATCGGAGAAATTGGTACTAGAGACGCTATTGCGCTCTTGGGTAAAATCCTTCACGCCCAAAATCAAGAATACTTTCTCCGAAGTGCGGCAGCTTGGGCCTTAGGCAACATTCAAACGAGCGAGTCCCAAGAGCAACTTAAGAAAGCCTTTGCGGATGTGTGTGTTGAAATACGAGAAGAGGCATTAGATGCACTTGTCGCTATCGGAGGATTCGCAATTCCGACATTACTACATTCTATAGGGGAGGATAGTGAAGATATTGCAGCAGGATGTGCTGAAGTGGTACGTCAGTTGAATGGTGGAAATCCCGACACGATTAAAAAAGTTGCTCAGCAACTTCAACAACCCTCACCACCTAAATGGCTTGTTTGTCTTGCTGGACATATGAGTCCAGAAGACTTAAAGATTGCTATTGGTTCTCCAGAGGATTTAAATACCGAGGTATCTTACGCGCTAAGTTTACTTTGGTCTTTTAGTCGTTCTTGGATAGCTCACAGATGGGAGTTTGGAAAAGGAACCTTTTCTCATGATGGTTAAGAATAATGTGTTTAAAAATTTGCCAAGACATCAGTGGGTCTATAAAACCTCTAACGGGGTTCAAGTATGTGGAGACAGTCGAGAAATTCTTGGTTATATCCCTGAGAACTCTGTAGATCTTGTTATCACTAGTCCACCATTTGCCTTACTAAGGCAGAAGAGCTACGGAAATGAGCGACAGTCAAACTATGTAAATTGGCTTTCTGACTTCGGTGTTGAAGTTTTTAGAATCCTGAAACCTTCGGGAAGCTTTGTGTTAGACTTAGGCGGTGCATACAAAAAGGGGAAACCTATAAGGTCTTTATATAACTTTCGTGTCCTGATACGTTTCTGTGATAAACTAGGCTTTAAATTGGCAGAGGACTTTTATTGGTTTAATCCCGCTAAACTCCCATCACCGATTGAGTGGGTAAACAAACGTAAAATCCGAGTAAAAGATGCGATTAACACGATATGGTGGTTTTCAAAATCTAACTTTCCTAAAGCAGACATAACAAAGGTGTTGAAACCATATTCTGAAAGAATGAAAACACTGTTAAAAAACCCTGAGAGTTTTTACTCGCCGAAGTTGCGCCCTTCTGGTCATGATATTGGTGCAAAATTTGGAAAAGAGGGAAATGGCGGCGCCATTCCTCCAAATCTGCTATCTATTCCAAACACAGATAGTAATTCTCATTATTTACGAGCTTGTAAGCTAATTAAACGAAAAAGTCATCCCGCACGTTTTCCCGAAGAATTACCGGGATTCTTTGTAAAATTTTTGACAGATCCGG
>CAZWGG010001099.1:0-1564 GCA_964633305.1 uncultured Bacteroidales bacterium | reverse complement strand
ATAAGGAGTATTATATGAAAACAGCAGCATTACTATTTCTAGTATTATTTTCCTTGCGCTGGTCTTTAGTACTTCCACCGAACATGTTTTTCCACCAACTCATAACGTCTCCTTTTTTTATCGATTATATCTTTGTTCAAGCCATCGTTTAAGGTTATTATCCTTCAAACCTTTAATAATCATAGGGACATCGGCCCATATAGATTTCGTTTTTATATTGATACCAGCCTCATCACAAATTTTTATGGCCATAGCTGCCTCATATTCCTGAATTACACGGGTTCCACCATATATCTGAAATTGAGACCTTTGTACGAGCGTACCAAGATCACCATAATCAGCATTGTCTGTTACAATCCACACGGCAGCCTGTTCAACACCATAAGAAACATTTGATTTTTCCAAGACAGGCATCATTTTTATTAAATCCGCTTGATTGGGTGATCTTTGAATGTCAAAACTTTCTTTGTCGTTTGGTATATCACGTGATCTATTTGCACATGCTGCTGGGATCCAAAAATTTTGCCATTCATCATTATTTAATGTTATTATTTTTTCTTTTCGTCCGACCATGTTTTGTGATGATCCACGACAAACAAAATAAGTACCAATTGGGAGTGTAATTTTTAATGGATGATCAGTTATTCGACGAATTCGTAACTTTACATCTTCGATACCACTTCCAGTAACCTCAATTTCGACTTTATTTTTTCTAAGAGCTTCAACAATTTCCCGACCACTTATATCTTCATTATAATCATCAATTAAGTATTTTGCATTATCAACATAAGGATTATTGGGCTGATCTTTGATAAAATTTTGATATGCTTGAATAGTACCAATTTTCTTTATATCAGTCCAAATTTTTAAATCCACCAATTTATCTTTAGCGACACTTTGGTATTTAGAATTTGGATATTCATTCATGAATTTTTCGTATTCATCAATATTTTCTGATTCCTGTGTCTTTTTCCAGTCTCTTTCCAGGTATAAATCTTTGAGTTTTAACTTTGCTTCATCTGTATATTCGGATTCTTGATATTGCCGAATAAATTTTTCATAAGAATAAATTGTATTTTTTTGTTTTGCACTTGACCAATCCTTTTCCAAATTCAATTTGAATATTGAAGTTTTAGCACTATCTGCATAAACTGTATTGGAATGTTGTTTGATAAAATCCTCATAAGCACTAATTGTATTCGAGGATTTTGCTTCTACCCAATGCTTTCGAGTAGTAGCGCAGCCAGTTAACATTATTATTGAAATAACAGTTAGGATTAAACATAAAATTTTATGCCTGTTCATGGCAAGTTTCCTCCGTTAATTCGAATAAACCTTAACAAATTAATTATATTAGTTTTTATTAGTTGACCAACTGCCTGATCCCGTATTGAGACTATAAGTGCCTGTACACGAGGTTGTACTATTAAAAGTGCAGTTGATTTTAATTGTTTTTCCCCAATATAGAGTTACAGTAAAAGTGTTCCCGTTTACTGTACCTAATTTACCTCGTTCATCACCTTCAATACTACCAGCAGCATGAGTTATTTTAATTGCAAAGTAA
>CAZWGG010001098.1:0-1565 GCA_964633305.1 uncultured Bacteroidales bacterium | reverse complement strand
GAGATGAAAGTATCAGGCAGAAAAGTTATTGTTATTGGGGTGTTTGCAAAAGAGGGAAAGACTATGGTTGGAGGAGGGAGCCTTGATAAAATAATATTAGCCCCGGTAAAGTATTTAGGAACGCTTGTTAACCTTAAAGAAGAAGAAAGTCGTCCTATGATATGGATAAGGGCTGCTGATAATGTCCCTGTGGGTGAACTTAAAGAGGAAGTGAGAGGCTCTCTCAGGGCAATTAGAAGACTAAAGCCTACTGCTGACGATAATTTTGCCTTAAATCAAACAAGTATGGTAAGTGCAGGAGTTAATCAAATATTTTCAATAATTAATATTGCCGGGGGAATTATTGGAATGATTTCAGTTCTTGTTGGTGCATTTGGTATTGCTAATATAATGTTTGTTTCGGTGAAAGAAAGGACAAATATTATTGGTATTCAAAAATCGTTAGGGGCAAAGAAGAGGTACATCATGTATGAAATTTTATATGAATCGGGTATTTTGTCCCTTCTTGGTGGAATTATAGGATTATTGCTAATTTATTTAGGTACATTAATCGTTAATGCTTATTCCGAGTTTGATATTACCATTACTTTTGGAAATATCATACTTGGATTATTTTTTTCTACCATTGTAGGAATAGCGGCCGGGTTTTTCCCTGCACTTTCCGCTTCACGGTTAAACCCCGTGGAAGCCATAACAAGTACTTTTTAATACGGATTATGAGTTGAAGATATAGTATAGCCACGAGTACACCAATAAATTTGTAAAAAGATACAGGAGTCAATCTTTCCGTTTTATGCTGATTATGAAACTTTAACTTGAATTATAAATGTGTTTGCAAACACCTTAATATTAAAACGACTGTGCAATAAGCTTGAGATTTTTTGCATCTATAGTAATGTATAAAATACTTTACCAATTCCAAGGTAGATTGAAATTCCCATAATATCATTTATTGTGGTAATAAAAGGGCCAGTTGCTAAAGCAGGGTCAATTTTAAAACGATGCAGGACAAGTGGAATACCAAATATAGCTCATCCACATCTTCTGCTTGTTTCCGCATTTCCTTGATACATTCAACGATATCCCAGTTTTCAATCATGATATCTGCCGCTTTCTCTCCATCAATAAGTAAATAAAGAAATTTTGCTTCCTCTTACGGAAATCTCACCGAATATTTCTGCTATATCGGCCGCATGTAATTCTTTAATCATTATATGCAGCCACATTATTTTTTTCTGCTATTGCTGTTTTTAGCTCTTCCAGAAATTCGTTTGTCAGCTTAAATTGCATATTATTTTGGTTGGTTAGGGTTTTTAATTACTTCTTCAGCTATATTTGTGAGTTGAATGAATTGATTAACTGATAATTGTTCTGGCCTTTTTAGAAGTAACGGGTCATTAAAATCTAAAGATACTAAAATACCTTTAAGCGAGTTTCTTATTATCTTTCTTCTCTGGTTAAAACATGTTTTAACTATTTTGAAGAATAATTTTTCGTTGCAAGTAAGTTTTTTTGTTTGATTACGAATTAGTTTTATTACCGCTGATTTAACTTTTGGCGGAGGA
>CAZWGG010001097.1:0-1566 GCA_964633305.1 uncultured Bacteroidales bacterium | reverse complement strand
CCTGGGGTAAAGTATATAATCTTCCACTGGACGAACTGGAAAAAGTAGCTGATTATTCAATTTCGAATGGATATTCCTTTGTTTGGGCAGCTGATGTTAGTGAACAAGGTTTCTCGTTCAAAAATGGACTTGCTATAGTACCAGAATCAAATCCTGAAAATATAACCGGGCCAATTCGTTTAAAGTGGGATAAAATGAGTGATGAGGAAAAGGAAAATTATTTATATGAGTTTAAAAAACCGGTTCAAGAAAAGCAAATTGAGCAGGATATGCGCCAGGTTGCTTTTGATAATTATTTAACCACTGATGATCATGCAATGCATGTTGTTGGAATTGCAACAGACCGGACAGGGAAAAAATTTTATTATGTAAAAAATTCATGGGGAACAGAAAATCCTTACAAAGGTTTTTTATATGTATCCAAACCTTATTTCAGGTATAAAACCGTTTCAATAATGGTGAATAAAAAGGCCATTCCAGGAGATATAGCTAAAAAAATGAATATCATACAATAAACGTAACGAAATGGAATGTAAAAAAACAAGAAATCAGGATTATTGTAATTGTTCTTATCCATGCAGCAGAAAAGGTGTTTGCTGTGAATGTTTGCACTATCACAGGCGTGTGGGCGAGTTACCTGCCTGTTATTTTCCCGATGATATTGAAAGTACATATAACCGGAGTATTGAAAATTTTATTTCGCTATATCAAAAAAGAGGATCATGGTTTTGATAAGCATATCTTAGCTGAATAAAAAGGAATTAATTATTTTCTGAGGTATAATCTAAATGATACTGAAACTTATTTGACTTTTTTAAAGTAAACAAGCATGAAGATGCGGTTAATTCATAAAATTGTTGGTTATATGAGAAGGATTTTTATTCGAGCACTTTTGTATTTTGTTGGTATTGCACTTTTAGGAATGTTCATTCGCTTTACACCTAGTGGGAAGGGAGTATTTGAGGAATTTTCATTAAATAAGCAAAAAAAAGATCCCCCATTTCTATCTGGTGGTGAAGAATGGGTTGATTCAATGTTTAATACGCTTTCAAATGAAGACAAGATTGCACAACTTCTTATGATTGCAGCCTATCCAAATAGAAGTGGTTCTCATTTTATAGAAATAGAATATTTAATAAAAAAGTACAATATTGGAGGGTTAATTATTTTTAAAGGAAATCCTGTTAAACAAGCTGAACTTATAAATAAATATCAAGAGTTAACAAAAACCCCTTTACTTATTGCTATTGATGCAGAGTGGGGGTTAGCTATGCGAACCGATAGTACTATTCACTATCCATACCAAATGATGTTGGGTGCCATTCAAAATGATAAACTTATTTATGATATGGGAGTAAACCTGGCATTACAGATGAAAACGATGGGAATTCATATAAATTTTGCTCCTGTTGTTGATGTAAATAATAATGCTCAAAATCCAGTGATAAACAGCCGTTCTTTTGGAGAAGATCAGGTAAATGTAGCCCGTAAAAGTATCTTTTACATGACCGGAATGCAGGATAATAATATTATAGCTGTTGCAAAACACTTTCCGGGACACGGTGA
>CAZWGG010001096.1:0-1571 GCA_964633305.1 uncultured Bacteroidales bacterium | reverse complement strand
CTAATGATTGCCTAAAAAATAATAACCAATTCTTTTCGCCTGTAAATCACTAAAAACAAGTGATTCCATTCTCGAGAATATGGTTTTATTTTTTGGCAATCCCTAAGTCAATTAAAACTTAATTTTATGGGGTGTATGAAAGGTGAGATTATTAAAAGAAATTATTCGAAAAGAAAATATTAACTTTTCTGGAAAACAGATATATAGAGAAGCCGTAAGGGCAATTATTATTAAGGATAAAAAGTTATTAATGATTTATTCCAATAAACAAGGCGACTATAAATTCCCAGGTGGTGGAGTTGATTCTGGAGAGACTTATGAAGAAGCACTTATAAGAGAAGTAAAAGAAGAGTGTGGAGCCAAGCTACTAACTATAAATATGGAATTTGGAAAAGTTCTTGAATATGATATCCCAGGTGAAGAAGATTTTGATGTATTTAAAATGTTTTCATTTTATTATTTATGTGAGGTAGATAATGTTTTTGAAGAGCAGTCTTTAGAACAGTATGAATATGACCTTGGATTTGAGCCTGTTTGGATAGATATTGATACTTCAATAACTACAAACAAGCAATTAATAAACACTTCAAAAGCACCATATTGGACACGAAGAGAAACTTATATTTTAGAGTTGCTTAAAGAGCAATTTGACACATAGATTGTACAAAAATAATTTAGAAAGGAATTTAGTTTTGAATAATTATTCAATGCATGTCAGAGTAACAGGCATCCTTATAGAGAATGAAAAAATATTAATTGTTAAACAGCTAGTTTCAAAAGACAGAGGCTGGTCACTTCCAGGTGGAAGAGTAGAAAATGGTGAAAATCTTGAAGAAGCTATTAAAAGAGAAATGGATGAAGAAACAGGCCTAAAAACTAGAATTATTAAGCTTTTATATTTATGTGAAAAGCCAGAAATTGTTCCACCAATCTTGCATATAACCTTTTTACTTAAAAGAATAGCTGGAGAAATTAGATTACCAACAAATGAATTTGATAATAATCCAATATATGATGTAAAGATGGTTCCAATTGTAGATTTGAGAATGTATGGATTTTCATATGATTTTATGGAATTAGTAAAAAATAACTTTCCAGATGCAGGTTCATATAAAGGGCATAAGAGAAATATTGGTTTATAAATATTTTCTAACAAATATACTGCATAGGGTGGAAAGTATTTTTTTTAAAAACTCATTATAAAATAACTTTAGTAACCGATTATATTTTTGAAAAAATTCAGGGAAAATATTATCATGGGATTATAAAGCAATTTTATCTATAGTTATTTCTTAATAAAAATTCCCTATAAATCCTCTCGACCTAACTGGTAATCCAGCTTTATAAAGGTGCGAAACATCACCAAATCCTATGCATTTTGGCATAGCATAATTTTCTGATCTTTTTTCAAAAACTATTGTGGTCACTGAAGATGGTGCAATCCAGAATCCTGACCAGATATAAGTTAATGGAATCTGTAAAAGCTGCGCAAACCAGGTCTTACCAAATCCTGCATGGCAGAATATTGCTATTTTTCTTTCATTATGATTTATGCATTTATATAACCTTCC
>CAZWGG010001095.1:0-1571 GCA_964633305.1 uncultured Bacteroidales bacterium | reverse complement strand
ATCAAATTGCCATCGGATTTGGCAGGAATTACAATGGCGACTTTTCAAGTTCATTCAGATGGAAATCTTCAAGCTTCTCTTGGTGCACCATGTACTCTGATTAAAAATGAAATAGATAAGAATGGAATCAGAGTGGACAAGCGAATTGAGAAACTTAATAATGCAACTGATGATTTTGAGTTGACAAATGAGAAAGTAAAAAAACTAATTGAATTAATTGCACGGTCAAGAAAAATAGAACTTGAGGTGATTTCAAATCAATTTGGAGGACTAATGAGACCAAGTGATTTTGAAATGGTGAAAAAGGATTTAGAAGATTTGACGAACATGATATAATTACTGGTGCCAACAATGTATAAAAATAATAGCCGAGATAGTAGTAAATTCAAGGGTTGTAGTCCGCTTCAACTTTTATATAATTTGATAGGAAAGTGCTACGCAGTCGGCTACTATTCTTATTTGCTTACCGTTGCCAACCATATTAAAAAGCCCTACATATGAATAAAGTGTGGAATGAATTACTAGGATTTGAAACGAGAGACCTTGTTGAGAGATTTATTAAAAATAGACATGGTCGAGAGATTAATGTCAATAGAATTCAACAAATAACATCAAACTTCATTCAAGGCAGAGAATATTTTCGTAGTGCGGAGGAATCAAATATTACAGTAAAACCCTTATTGCAATATTACGGAGTTATGGCTCTCTCGAAAGGATTAATACTTTCCCTTAACTTGTCACTTACAGAACATCAATTAAAATCATCACATGGATTAGATATTAAAAATTGGAAGCAAGTATTAAAAAATAAAGACTTTGAAAACTTGCGAATCACAATTGGAGAAGGGACATTCTCAGAATTAATTAATACAACCGAAAATAAAAACTATCTAAGTGCAAGTACTTCTGCAATAAATTGGATTTCTATTTTAGATACCCCAAAGACAGGTGATGAATTTACATTAAAACAAGTAATACAGTACTTCCCTGATTTATACAAAGAGTATCAATCTTGGATTTCTGAAAAATTACATTTCGCGATAATTCATGAATTAAAAACACTTCCAGAGCAAAATAAGGTTCAAGTTAAATTAGAAGGTGAAATTGACAAGGCGAGTATTGATTTGTTTTTCCCTGATAAGTATTGCCCGGACAAGTCTATTGAAAATGTAAAACATGAAACTATTGTAAAATATTCAAATCTTAAATGGACTCCAAATATTACACAAAGATGGCATGGTGCATTTAATATTGGCGATGGTTGTGTAATCCCAACAATGCCTGGTGATATTGGACTGAATCTACTAAGTGGAATGTATATAATATCATATGTTTTTGGTATGATGGCACGATACTATCCCACATCATGGATAGGAATTCGGAGAGTTGAAAAAGGTGATAAGATATATCCATTTGTTCATAGAATACTTGATTTTATTCATGAAAAATATCCGAAACAAATTCTTGACTTCTTAAATTCACCTTATGAGTTTGAAAATAAATAAAATACTACTGGCAATATATAGGAATATGTGCGACAAGAAGTTGATAAACATACTGCTAAACGCTTA
>CAZWGG010001094.1:0-1575 GCA_964633305.1 uncultured Bacteroidales bacterium | reverse complement strand
ATAACCCCGCCTCACATATTTTTCATTTAATTTTTCGATATGCATTTGCATATCGTCCCCGTGTCTTGTTTTGCAAAGCAAAACAGCGGGGGTCATTCCCGCTAATGCGGGAATCCACTCTGTCCATTCCGCCTGCCCTCCGCCTTCCGTCGTTTTTGTGATTGATAATTTGGTATTTCGAATTTGTTTAGGATTTAGGGTTTAGTATTTAGGATTTCTCCGCCTCCGGCGGATTCCCCTTGACTTTCTCGACAATTCAGACCATAATAATGCCAACAGGAGAGATTATGCACCTAAGACCCTAAAGACATCCACCCAGATTGAGGTCTTGTAATGCGTTTTATGCAGACCGTTTTTAGGAATATGAGTTCGTAACAATGAAAAATTTTGAAATTGAGTTTGTAAAGCGAACAAAAGAGATCTTGATGCAATATGACGGCACACGGGACATGAGCATTCTAATCAATTGTACGCTTGGGCTAATCATTCTTCCGTATGAAAAAATGAGAGAAAATCCTCCCTCTTTGTGGGATATAGAACTTGACAAGATTTCCAACCATCCATGTTTCAAATTGATGTTCTTTAAACCAATAAAAGGCATAAAAAAATCTCAAGTCCGATACTATCCTAAAACGATGGCAGTCCTCTTGCGGAAAATCCGAAATGGACTGGCTCACCAGCATATTGAGCCTGTCAATGAAGAAGGCAAGTTTGCTGGTGCTATAATAAGAAACTACTTTGAACAAGGCGATCAGCAAAAACTCGATTTAGAAATACATTTCAGTCAGCAGGAGTTGAAAGAATTTGCATTGTTTATAGCAAATGAGTACTTGAAGAATAGAACGCCGGAAATGGGCAGCTAGTAAAAAATGATGGCGGTTTTGTAAATTTAACCGCAGAGGATACAGAAGCGAAGAAGGGAAACATATGGCCGATACTCCAAAAGGCAAAGAAGTTGTCACACAGAAGAAGTGTAAATGTTGTTCTGAGGAGATAGATTCTTTAGCATATGTTTGTTGCCATTGTGGACGCCATCAGAATTGGTTGGTGAGACATTTTGGGGATACAGCTATTATAATTTCCATTGTTATGGTGATAATTGCAGTAGTGCAACTAATAGGAGCAATAAAACAAAACGTTGATGCTTCCAGAGCTAAAGAAACTGCTGAAAAGGCGGCGATAGATGCTAATTCGGCTCTCACTAAAGTTCTTTCTGATGCAAATGAAATCGATGCATTAAAAAAGAGATTCGAGTTAGAATCTGAGTTGCAGTTGTCAATTATAGCTGCAGAAAGCGATAACCGAAAAGCCTACGACAGATTAAGGAATTGGGGACAAGATAATTCTTATGCATATTCAGAAATAGCTTTTAATGCTTTTAAAAAAATAGAAGGTGAGTTTGCTAACCCTTTGTTGGTTCCGCCTTATCTAATATACCCTGATCCTAATCATGTAGTCGACACGCTTTCTTTTTCTGAGTTATCTGAAGGTTATCATGAGATAGACAAGTGGTTTCATGCATCTTTAGTTATGAAGATCTATAAAAGAAATGATATTCCAAAGAAAATGCGATTG
>CAZWGG010001093.1:0-1580 GCA_964633305.1 uncultured Bacteroidales bacterium | reverse complement strand
ATCAATTTTAACTATTTTTACTCGGCTATCGATGATGAGTTAGAAATCATGGGGACTGATACAAGACGGCAAACGAACCTTGATGGACTCCTGAGACTTCCAGCAAATGAACAATTAGAGGTTTTGAAATACTTGAAACCTAAAATCATTGAAACCGGTCATATCGCGGCAACCACCAAAGAATCGATTATTGAGTCCATTTTTGATCTTGGGGAACGATTTGTTAAAACCACAAAAAAGGAGTACCCGCCAGGCATTATCGGGCCCTTCGCTCTTCAGGGGGCAATTGTCGCTGATCAAGGGAAAGAAGAAATGGTTGTCTTTGATGTTTCCCTGCGCATCCCAGGGAGCCCTCTTACCCAGTTCACGCCACATTCCGGGTACTTATATGGCGAGTCAATTAGTTATGGTGAACGGATTGCTTTAGAAATTAAAAAAGCGGTTGATACCAAACGGCTCAAAGAAATCGTGACCTAAGGGCGGCAGTTGATGATGCGGTCTTCGGTGATGATTTTCTGCATATGAATGTCGTGTTTCTCTGCAGGGATTCTTTCAAGGATTTGGAATTCAAAGGCAAGGCCAAAGCGTGTGACATGATCAACTGTTTTTAATAAACGGTCGTAGTACCCTTTTCCATGACCTATCCTGTTTCCCTGCAGGTCAAAGGCGACACCGGGGATAATCATCAGATCAATTGATGATGCAGGTATTTCTCGGACTGACTCTGCTCTTGGCTCCAAAATCGAGTACGCACCAGGTGCAAGGTCATCCCATGATCTTAACTCTGATAAGATGAGGTTTGTCTCATGTGTATTCGATACCGGAACAACCACGCGTTTACCTTCTTTGAAACACGCCTGGATCATTGGATGGGTGTTGACCTCATTATCATAGGAGATGTAAAAGAGAATAATCTGCGCAGCCCGGTAATCTTGAGTAGAAAATAAATAATGCTTTACTCGTAGGCTTTTTTTTATGACTTCTCCTGGCTCTAGTGCAGTTCGTAGTGAGAGGATTTGTTGACGAAGCTCGTTCTTCATCAAAGCCCTATAATTGAATATGAGCTATTTAGCATTTCACCTCGCATGATGACGTGTTTTATTTATGAAGAAGCTTAAATTCTTCTTCATTATTCTTCCTGTATCAAAAGATCAAGAAAGAGAACTTGAGGAGTTAGTGACCGCCTATCATAATAAAAAAGCCTTGGGAAAAAACATTCGAACAATACCATGAACCTCTTGCGTTCATCCTTGGAATCTATCCTACCTCTAATCTCGGTGCTGTGCGCAACCTCGGTCGACAAGGAATCCCCAGCGTAGTTCTTGATGCGAAAAAAAACCAGGCTGCGTTCTCCTCAAAATACACAAAAGGAATGGTCTGTCCGCATCCGAAATATCAAGAAGAAGAATATATCAATTTTCTAGCAATGATCGGAGAAGAGCTCCCACAGAAAGGTGTGCTTATCCCCACTGGTGACACTGAGACCCTCGCCATCCTTCGACATCGAAAACGATTAGAGCAATACTACCATTTTACCATGGCAGAGTACGAGACGGTAAACACCCTTATCAATAAAAAAC
>CAZWGG010001092.1:0-1582 GCA_964633305.1 uncultured Bacteroidales bacterium | reverse complement strand
TAGGACGCCAGGTTTTCATCCTGGTAACAGGGGTTCGATTCCCCTACGGACTGCGAAAATGAAACAAAACGTTTCAAATTCCTTCAAAAGCCCTATAAACAGGGCTTTTTTATTTTATCCCATTTTATGATTTTTTGGTTTTTCTACTTCTTCCTGTTTTGTGTACGATGTGAACGCCATACGACAGTTGATTATCAAGGACTTACGTTTTAAAATATTGCATTTTGGGTCACGCGGTTGAATTTTTGGGGTATGTTTATCCGAAGAAATAAAAATCGCAGCGGTTCAATAAGCATTCAGATTGTATATAAAAATAACAGTACCAATAAAGTCATAAAAACGGTTGGAATTGCAAAAACCAAACGTGAGGAAATAATTTGCATCTACCACTGGTAATCACACTCTTCCCATATTTTTCTTTCCTGTTCTATAGTTAGTTGGGTGGCTTCTTCGGGTGTATATTTTTTTGCAGTTTTTTTTAACATGCAGTCGCAATGATCTTCGGCTACTGCCCTGCTAACACCATCCATTTCTTTAAATAGTTCCAGGCATTTATCTTTCCATATTTTTTCCTGCTCCTGATTCCATGTCGCTTCTTTTGAATTTGAGTTGCACGATAAGACTACAAGGGCCAAACCAAATAATCCGATTAAGTAAGTTCTCTTCATATTATTGTTTCTTTTTAGATTTGATAAGTAATCTCAGTGATGGGTCATAAATAAGATAATTCATGGCCCAATCGGTAAAAACTAATATTTTATTCTTTCCACCGACCAATGAAAATAAATGTACCATCGACCAAATAATCCAGGCTGGAAATCCTTTAAGGGTAAATCTTTTGAAATCAGCTACCGCTGCATTCCGCCCAAGTGATGTCATGACACCTTTATCGAAGAACCGAAAAGGCTGCATATCTTTTCCTTTTGATATTAATTTTAAGTTGATTGCCAGATATGAAGCCTGTTGTAAGGCTACAGGTGCAGTCTGGGGATATCCTCTGGAATTATCTTCGGTTTGCATCAGTGAAATATCACCGATGGCAAATACATTATCTGTTTGGAGAACTTTGTTGGTTTTATCGACAAGCAACCTGTTGGAATGGTCGTAAACAGTATCATTGAAACCCTTGATTTTTGAAGCTATAACACCGGCTGTCCAGACCAGTGTTTTTGACAACAGGGTTTCGCCATTACTTAGCGATAGTCTTTCCCCATCATAATTCGTAACATGGATACCTGTATGTACTTTAACCGATAACTTTTCCAGAAAACGGATAGCTGATTTTGAAGCGCTATTACTCATGTTTCCCAAAATTCTTTCTCTGCCTTCAAAAAGAAAAATATTCATTTGGTGAAAATCGTAATCGGGGTAATCTTTTGGGAGTATATATTTTTTCATTTCTGCCAACGCTCCAGCCAATTCAACACCTGATGGGCCTCCCCCGACAATGGCAATGTTCAGAAAGTGTTGACGTTCGGAAGCATCCCTGCAATTAATGGCATTTTCAAAATTCTCAAGAATAGTATTGCGTATTAAGATAGCGTCAGCCACCGATTTAAGTGTCAGAGCTTTTTGTTCAATG
>CAZWGG010001091.1:0-1584 GCA_964633305.1 uncultured Bacteroidales bacterium | reverse complement strand
TTTAACATTATAATTTAAATTGCTTTACAAATTTAAGTTAATAAATCTGAATTAGTTTTATATAATTTTCGCAAAGATTTATATAATTTTCTGTTTTTTCAGATAATCAACATCTAATGTTGACCGTTCCTTTTTATCAAGTTTAGCATATTGACTTGGTGTTATTCCGGTCTGATTTTTAAACTGTGCTGTCATGTGACTAACACTACTATAACCCATGTGTACCGCTATTTCGCTGAAGTTCATATCGCCATAAGAAATAAGCTCCCTTACTCTTTCGATTTTTTGAAGAATAACAAATTTTTCGATAGTTAATCCTTCACAGGAGGAAAAAATTGAACTTAGATGTTTATAATCTGAATTCAATTTTTGAGAAATGACTTCTGAGAAATTTAAGTGTTCGGGGATTTCTCCTGAATGATGAATTATTTTAATAATAATAGACTTTATTTTATCTATGATTTTTTGATTCCTATTTGTAAGAAGTTCAAAGCCCCGCTCTTTTAAAATCCAATTGAGTTTATTTCTAATTTCCTCAGACAGTTCATTATTAACAACGGCTTTTCCTAATTCAACAGATTCAATTTCCAGGTTTTCATCTGTCAAAATGCTTTGTACGGCCTCAATGCAGCGGGGACAAACCATGTTTTTTATATGGAGTATTGTGGTTTCCAAATAATTAAAATATTCTTTATTATCTAAAAACAAATTTAAGGAAATATTGTTTCAGACGAAAATTCAATAATCTGGTTTATGGTTAGCTACACTTCATACCACGCTGAACAAGTAAGTGTTTAATAAAACCATACGAGCAAAATGCACAACAATCAAAATGAATTGATATATTTTTTGAGAAGCTATATCTTTTCCACTATTTCATTAATCACCAAATCAAAAGCTTGCTGGCTATTATATGCTATGCCCGGTCGTAACAACAATTGAATATCGCCATTAAACTCATTATCATTCTCTTTTTCCTTCATATTAATCGTAAATTGCTTTCTTGTAGGGACTTTTTTTACAACGAACTTCATGTATTCCCTGAAACAATGAAGTAACTTATCAATATCAACATCCCGATTTTTTAAAGCCCAGTATAAATCAAATAAATCCCGTCCCTTTTTTCTTTGGTACAAAGCCCTGAGTTTTGTACCCAACAATTCGTCAATTTCAAAAGTAGTGAGTTTACATGAACCATTAAACCAGGTATTGTTCACTGAAAAAGGCATTTCTTTTAAACCCTTTACCGTAAAATGCTCACGGCAATTAATCTCAATTTTCAACCTAAAATTAATTACAGGGGGAATTTCCGATTCAAAACGGTACCCAATGGTATTGTTGTTTATGTTTTGTTTAATTAATTGCCCGCTTTGTTCTCAGAAAGTTTAGTCTGGTTCTTATTTGGCTTAATATGGGCTTTATAGCACCCGCTTTTATTTGAACTAGGTCAATATCTTCGGAGTACCTGACTTGTGGTTTCATAAACAATTTGTGAAGTGCTGTTCCTCCCCTGAATGCCAGGTTATCCCTGATAATCTCATCTGAAAACATTTCAACCTTTGCCCTTTCTATAACCAAATCCTG
>CAZWGG010001090.1:0-1585 GCA_964633305.1 uncultured Bacteroidales bacterium | reverse complement strand
AAATATATAACCCATCCGTTTCCTGCCCACTGTTTTCTTGTAATTGGAACCTGAAAAGGATTTTTTTCAAAAAGTGTGTCAAGATTATTTTTGTAAATTTTTATCTTCTCTTTTACCATTTTTGTATACATTTCATCCATGTAAGGTACAGCACGTGCTGCTATATCCGCATAAACGAAAAACGTATCGTTTTTAGCAGTGGAGATTAATTCTTTTATCTTATTTGCATATTTGGTTTCTTTTGTACATATCAATAGTTCAAGGGCTGCTCTTAATTCTTCTAATTCGAGATATCCCCCGGTTGTATTACCATATTTGAAGGTATCAGGTTCGTGTGAATGTTCTTCTTCCCAAACCTTTTTGGCTGTTGCAAGGCATTCGGTTGCTAATTTATTATTATATTCGTTTAGTGCCCGGCTGGCAGCAGCTAACGCGGCGATTGAGCCATAATTCAATGCCGTTGATTTATTGGTAAATGCCCATCTGTCATCAAAAGTACCACTAGTAAAGCCGTCTGATTCCAGGCTATCCAGCTTGGGATTGAAAATCAGATTGTCAGTCATGGTTAACGCATCACCAAGATGGCTGTACTGTGAAAGATGAGGGACTATAATTCCTGAGATTGCATGTCCAACAGCTCTATGTTGTGCAATAAGGGCAAGAGTACCATGCTCTATTTGTTGAAGTAAATCGGGTATACCATCAGGAACATGTATATTAACATACCTGTTTTTTTGATCTATAGTAGTTTCATCACGTTGTAAACCAAAATTCTCCCATATTTGAACCAACTCTATTATGGTACGATAGTGAGTTTGGCTCCTGATATCAAAATCTCCGGCATCAAACCATCCTCCAATATTTAGTCCCGGAATATGTTCTCTGGGTTTGTAAGGTGAATTAGTTGCAGGTCCCTGTGCATACAAATCAAAATGTAAATGATTAACCGGGGCCTGTAATGCATCGTCAAGATGCGCTGCCCCATGCCAAACACGATATGCTTCATTTACAAACATGTGGTCCATTTGAACAGGGAACCATACATCCAGCGTAGGATGCCATATATCGTCAAATACTGCTTTATTAATTGAAAAAGCATTTGTTTTTTGATCACCATATTTTATAAAGTAAAGTCCGGATTCTTTGACTGAAGAAAAATCGAACTTCAGGTAATTATATCTTAAAAAGTTCCCCCATACCTGTACATCAGCTGAATATTCTTCAACGAATTCACCCTTAGAGGTAACTTTGTAAAGAGAGGCTGTTTTTAGCGGGGTGTCATTTTTATCCAATTCAATAATTGCAATTTTTTCCTGAGAGGGATGATAACCTACCTGTGAAAAACCAATTACAGGTTTTCTTATCCAGTTTTCAATAGCATTAGGTTCCAGATACCAACTTAATACCAATCCGGATTTTTCGGAAGGAATAACACTACGAACAATAAACCAGCCGTTTTGTGCAAGGTTTCGCCCGTCGAAGAGGCTCAATTCATTATCGGACTGGATTTTAACATAACGTTCGGGATCTTCAGGAGCTAATATTAATGTTTTGCCGGATGCAAGGGGTTTAGGTACTATGAATT
>CAZWGG010001089.1:0-1599 GCA_964633305.1 uncultured Bacteroidales bacterium | reverse complement strand
CACCAAGTGGAATCGAAACTTATAATATTAAAGATGAACTTTCCATTTCAGGCAATCCTAATCCATTCAGTGATATGACTTCTGTCACTTATTCCATTCCAAAACAGGGCATGGTGAAGCTATCAATATATAATGTATTAGGCGAAGAAGTTAAAGTGCTGACAAATGGTTTAAAACCGGAAGGCACTTACACTCAAAACCTCGATGCTTCTCATCTGAGCAGAGGGGTTTATTATACTGTGCTTCAATTTGATGATATAATGACGACCCACAAACTTGTAGTACAGTAATGTTGATTATTGGTGACTTTTAAGGCCTGCCAGCTATGGCAGGCCTTTTTTTGTGGTTTACACAGGTAGTATACGCAACCATGCCCTTGTAAATGTCATCTTAATAACATAAAATAGTACAATGAATATCTCATCTCACAGACTTTTGTTAAGGGAAATCACATGGGACGATTTGGAAAATATTCATTCACTTCATTCCTATCCCGAAGTTGACGAATACAATACACTGGGAATTCCTGAGAGTATTGATGTAACCAGGGAGGTTATCAAACCTGCTATAGAAGATCAGCAAAAAGAAGATAGGAATCTTTTTTACTGGACTATTATGGAAAAGAAAGGGGAATTTATCGGAATAGCCGGAATGACGCTTTCAGCAAGCCGGTTTAAACTGGGGGAAATTTAGGACAAATTGCATCCCCGGTTCTGGAACAGGGGATATGGCACCGAAACGGCAAAGGCATTGATAAAATTCGGATTTGAAGAATTAAAACTGCACCGTATTGAAGCAGGGGTAGCTACCGAAAATGTGAAATCGATAAGAGTATTACGAAAAGCCGGGATGACAAATGAAGGTATACGGAGAAAGATATTACCTATACGCGGGGAGTGGAAAGATAAGTACCATTTTGCCATTCTGGAGGATGACAAAAGAAATTATTAATTCGTAACATATCCTTCCGGGTTTAAAATTCAATTCTTTATATCTGTAAAGTATAGAATGAAATTTATGTAAATGATCTCGTAAAAATCATTTTTGTATAATGAGAATATTCTCATTATATTTGTAAAAAATATCATGCATGCCAAGACGAAGAAGATTGCGAAAGGTAGTGGCACCACCTGCATTCAAAGGTTTCAGGCCATATGGGAATGCTCACAGGAACAGGGGATATGTAGAGCTACTTTACGAAGAATACGAAGCCATTAAACTGGCCGATTACGATTTAATGAACCATCAGGAGGCCTGCAGTCTAATGGGTGTGTCGAGGCCTACATTTGCACGGATATATGAAAGTGCACGACGTAAAATTGCAAAAGCACTGACGGAAACCAGGGAGATCAGAACAGTATATGGTAATGCGTGGTTTGACAAGAACTGGTTTGTTTGTGATCATTGTCACGCCCGGTTCACAATACCCGGCAATATAGGCGAACGAAAATGTCCGGTTTGCAAATCGGATAATATGGAACAGCTGAAAAAACAAGATATATGAAGACAGTAATAACATCAACGGGAAATAATAAGCATTCGAAATTTGATTTAAGGTTCGGCAGGGCTGCCTGGTTTTGTTTTTATGATGAAAATACA
>CAZWGG010001088.1:0-1602 GCA_964633305.1 uncultured Bacteroidales bacterium | reverse complement strand
GTAGGGGGTCGAATAGTATGGTGGATACCAGTAGATCGGCGACGGATAGTCATCTGCGAACCGGTTTCCCGACCTCTCACTTTGGTCAGGCATGACATAGTGCCGCTCCTCAAAACGAGGGAGCTCGTCCAGATGTGTGGCTTGCTCTTTCAATATCACTTGCTGCTCGGTTGCCTCGGCGACCAGATCCACGGGCAGCACTTTGTCTTCGGTAAAGAGAATCCCCTTGTGCAACACCAAATCTGTCACCTCCCGGGTGCGTGGATCGATCACGATACGATCGACCTTCCCTATTTGGTCGCCATCGACCGTCACAACATTTGCACCGCGTCGAAATTCCATGCGATTTCTCCTTGAGGTCTCTGAGGGAGTGCAGCTCATCGCCCTTCGAAAAGGGCCCCCACATCCAGGGCACGAACGTGGTGGGGCAGCCGGTTGAACATAGACGTTATGCTATGCCGGCTGACTGGGCGAGGCGCACACCCTCGCGGATCATCTGGGTCGTGAAGCCCCATTCGTTGTCATACCAGCTCATGATCTTTACCAAATCTCCATCGACTACCTGGGTCATCTCAAGATCGACAATCGAGGCGTGTGAATTCCCCACAATATCCGAAGAGACCAAAGGCTCGTCCGTAACACCCAAAATGTCACGATACTTGTCGCTGTCGGCCTCTTCGCGGAAGATCCGGTTCACCTCCTCGACTGAGGTTTCCCTTTCGGTGACAAAGATGATGTCGGCGATAGAGCCGGCGGGAATAGGTGCCCGCACAGCCACCCCGTCGAACCTGCCTGCGTATTGGGGCAACACCTTCGTGGTCGCGATGGCTGCTCCTGTCGACGTGGGCACAAAGTTTTCCGCCCCGGCGCGCCCGCGGCGGATCTTTTTTGACGGTGCGTCGACGATGCTCTGCGAAGCTGTGTAGGCGTGTATTGTGGTCATGATCGCCTTCTTGATGCCGATCCGGCGGCCCATCACCTCGACGACGGGCGTGATACAGTTGGTAGTGCAGCTCGCGCAGGAGATGATCTTCCCGTACTCGGTGGTGCGCGATGTGCCCTCGGGCGCGCAGGTGATCATCGGCCACCCGGACGACCCGCGCTGGAACCTCGTGGCGCTCGATGACCTGCGCATCTCGTCGGTAGCTCGCAGCCCCGAGGAGCTGGGCTTCGCGATCTCGCCGCTGCAGCCCGACCCCTACACGCTGCTGCTGGACAGCTTCGACCACATCGCCGACCGCGATGGACACCTGATCTCGACGCCGGAGGTGCTGGCCGACGCCACACTGCCTCGCGAGTACGAGCTGAGCGGCGGACGGGTGATCGAGGGCCAGAGCGGCTCGGCGTGGGCGCTGACCCCGGCGGATGCGGTGCCGGCGCCCTGAATCAACCCGATTCCGCTCAGGGTCACCGCCAGCACAAGCACCATCACCAGCCCAAACAGCCTTGAAACCTTTCCGTTCATGTTAACCCTTCCTTTCTCTCGTCGAGCCCAATACTATCGATAATAATTATTAGTATTAGAAATTTCTAACACATCTGGTGACTTCTGTCAAGACCCAACAAAAAATTATACATTATTAGCACATATTGGGGAGTTTG
>CAZWGG010001087.1:508-1609 GCA_964633305.1 uncultured Bacteroidales bacterium | reverse complement strand
CTCTCAAGCATTTTTCCAGATTTTTTTCTTCGTTTTTAGTAGCAATGATGACAGTTATCGGCAATTTTTTATTCTTTGCTTTCTCTTTTTCTCTATTTTTCATAATAGTATATTCAACTGATTTTTTATAACCAAGGAGCTATCGGCCTTTTTCCTCTTTTATATAATTGATACATTATTATTGAATACAGGTAATCTGCCACCTTTTCCCCCGAGAAATTTTCCGCGATTTTTTTAATTTTTATTGATTTTTTTGGTATACATGACGACTCTGTAAGTATCATTTCTAATTTTTCTTTCAATGAATATATTGAACCACAGTTGAAAACAACACCGGTTTCATTTTCTAAAATAATACTCTTAGCGCCACATCTATTGCTGATGAGCACTGGTACGCCATTATTTAATGCCTCATTAACAACTGCACCCCAACCATCCCATCTACTGGGTAGTATTAAATAATCGCTTTTTGCGATAATTCTTTTTGCCTCGTCATTTTCAACTATTCCTTTATATTTTACTCTATCCTCTAATCCTAACTTTTTTGTAAGCATTTTTAAATAGTCGCTCTGCTTACCATCCCCAATAATTTTTAATTCCCATTTTTTTTTCTTAACCAAAGCAATTGCTGTTAAAAGTATATCAACACCTTTTCTTGGTATTAATTGGCCAATATAGACAAAAGTTTTCTTTTCATCATGATTGTTATCATTATCAAATTTTTCTTCTTCATATCTTCCGCTTGTTTCATCGTGCTTTACAGTATATATGTAAGGAAATACTTTTTCTTTTTCATATCCGCATTTTTCAAACCATATTTCTGCCATCCATCCTATTGCCAATATAAAATTAAGCCTTCGTCTATAAAGTTTAGAATGAATCTTTCCTCTAATTTCTCTAATTTTACCTTTTAATCCTCTCCAATCGGCAGGTTCCGACATTAAAGCGATATTTCTATCAGTTTCGATCATTTGTCGAAAATATTTTTTTAAGATAGAGTATCCCCACGGGGCAGTAAATATCTCAATATCATTTTTTTCTTTTAAAAAATTTCGTTTCTTTAAATTATATAAACTGTTTTTTTAGTCCCGATTACGACAC
>CAZWGG010001087.1:0-498 GCA_964633305.1 uncultured Bacteroidales bacterium | reverse complement strand
ATTGTATTGTTTGTCCATCCATATCTGTGTTGTAGTGATGACGCGTTTTCTTGTATGACTAATTCGACGTCCACACCCTTTTTTTTTGCCAAGTATCGAAAAACATCAACCTGGTGTGGGCTGATAACATTTTGCCAAAATCTGATTTTCATTTTTCTTCCCTATACTTATAAAGTATGCATAAGATATCAACATCCAATTGAATATTCCAAGACCTCCTGAAGAAAAGAGAATCGTTTCACCAAAATTTACAAAAAAAGCAGTCAGAGAAAGTGCTAACCATCCGGGAGTACAATATCCTAATATTGGTCTATAAACATTGTAAATGAATATCCAGAATAGCGTACTTCCTATTATTCCTGTTTGGCCGAGTATCGCCAAAAAAATAAACCCCATTTCACTTTCGGTACTTAGAGGTATTCCAAAAAAATATCTATTTCCTCTCGCCTCTATCCCATATTTAGACGTCATTCCAAAACCAACACCGAATAGAGGATT
>CAZWGG010001086.1:0-1609 GCA_964633305.1 uncultured Bacteroidales bacterium | reverse complement strand
TAAAACCAGAATAGTTTTTGACCTGTATGTATCTTCAATTAAGGTTTCAAAAAATTTTGACGGTACATAGGCTTCCGCAAGTAAACCTGTTTGTGTTGGTTTTTTTTGTAATTGCCTGGTAATCTTTTTGTTTGAACCTACTTTGTCTTCAACAATAACCCTATTCTTAACTTTTAAGCTGTCTGTTTCTTTTTCTTTACTAATATTATTTGTTGTTTTCTCATTTTGCCATGTGGTAAGCAAGGGGTTTAATAAAGTAATAATACCAAGTATTATAACAACTGTGGCAGCAATGGAGATATAGATTCCAAGTCTTTTTTTTGAACTTTTCGTTTCTTTTTTTGCAGATAGTATGTTTTCTTGTTGGATACCTCCAATAATTAATTCCAGTTTTTGCAGTTCTTTTCTGCAATATACACAAGTTACCAAATGTTCTTCAATATCCGTTTCTTGTTCTTCAGTTAATTTTCCCAGTATATAATCTTCAAGAAGATTTGTAGGATGGTTTTGTTTCATATTCGCAAAGTCTTTGAAGTGGTTATTTTCATAGAATTTTTGATAATTTATTTCTCACCTTATTTAAAGCCCTTAATTTGATAACCCGTGCATATCCTTCTGTAATATTCATCGATTCTGCAGCTTCTTTTAATGACTTTCCTTTTTTAAATAGTAGGATCAATAAATTCTTTTCTTTGTTTGGCAAGGTTTCGATAATGCTTTTAACTAATGAAACCTGTTGAACATATTTTTCCTCGTCGCTTTTTACTATAAAATATGAATAATCACTACATGTTTCAAGTATTGGTCCCGATTCAAGAATTTTTTTATTCCTTGCCCTGAAGAATTCTTTTGATTTGTTGTCTGCTATTGAGAAGAAGTACGATTTTAACTTGGAAAAGCTTTCAAATTTGCAACCTTTGAACTTTTCAAAAAATAAAAGTAAGGTCTCCTGGTATAATTCATCAGCATAATCCATTGGAATACCTTTTTTTAACATCCATTTAAAACTCACTCTTCTTAATATAAAATCAAGGTTGTTCCAACTGGTATTTTCTCCAGCTTTAAGTTTTTCAATTAATAAAGGAAATCCCGTATTTTTTTTTTGTTTTTTTTGAAACATCCTTTTAGTAGATATGATTTAATCACAAAAATTATTACACAAATTTTATATTATTTAATCATTTTCAAAAGATATATTGTAAAATATTGTAACGTTTTTATTTATCCTGTCATATCTAAATAACTGTTAAAATTTTTATGGTCTTAAAACAATTATTATAAAGATGAAAAAGTTTACTATTTTACTTTTTGTTTGTTTTTCTTTAAGTATCTTCAAAACAAGTATTTATTGCCAGGATGATAAACAAGGTATACATTTTGTGACCCTGTTTCTTAGCGTACCGACAATCACCAAAATTGACGATGATGTTGCTTCTGAAATAGGTATTGCCACAACAGATTGGGGATTTGATTTTGGATTAAGCGGCAGGATATACAGAATATTTAATATCTCGGCCGATATAGGCATGGGGGGAGTTAAGGACAATCAATCCTTTACTCAAAATACCACATTAGGTAACAAAAAGTCGAGTTTTAATACTTACCATTA
>CAZWGG010001085.1:0-1611 GCA_964633305.1 uncultured Bacteroidales bacterium | reverse complement strand
CTGTAACCGTCTTCTTTGAGCTTGAAAATGTCCATAAATTCCTCCATCTTTACCAGGGGGTGCCTCCTCATTTATCCCTTTCAGGATTATTTTATTGTTGTACGAGGAGTGTACCCTTTTCTTCTCAAGTGGGGAATTTTATTTTCTCATTTCTGGGGAAATTTAGATTCTCGTTTACAAGCTCTTGCGTTCTAATCCTTTTCCCTATTTATTCCCTGGTGGGCACCGCGCAACGCCATCTAACTACGGTTACCCGGCTCCACTCGCGTTCGCTCGTTCCGACCCAAATTGGCCCTTTGACTAACTTTCCTGAAATTGACTGAAAGAAAAAATGAGTGTACAATTTCAGGAAAGTTAGTCAACCCGCAAGGGGCCAGGCCAACTTCGGGTAACCGGTTTCCGTTAGAAGCAGTCCTCTTTTTTTACTTTTTTATTGGAAGTATTTATTTGCTAAAACCAGAAGAATCAATTCAAAAACTTATAATATCATCAACGTGTAAGTATTATGGAGAGTACGAAAGTTCTTCAATCTTATTAACGCATTCTTTCCCTATGAATTCTCAAACGGTAATAACTCCTGAACAGGATCAGTTATCTAGACATGCCTATATTTTCACATACAAGACAAATCCAATTCCAGAAAACGCTAATGTCATTATTATAGATAATAATTCAATGGGGATAAGAGTTTGTTCATATCTCTCTGTATTATTTGGCAAGAGATTTGATTTCCATGGTTGTTACGAAAATTATGGGTTTTTTACTTTACCCAACTTGAATAGCTTCTATCAAAGTTATAATCCTAATATTATTACAAATTCGAAATTTGAAAGATTATGCTTTCCAGTAGATTTAAATTTAGAAAATATCGCTCTATTTGAGGATATATTAACAGGTAAGGAAGGAAATGAGAAGTTTATTAAAATTCTAAATGCAGCATGCACATATTATTTACAAGCACTACAAAATTTCGACTATGATCTTGAGTTGTCTTATTTAAATTTAGTGACCGCAGGAGAAGTATTGTCGGGTTTTTATGATTACAACAGTACAGATCTGTTTGATGAAGAATTATTATTATATCTTAATCAAATAAAGGATAATCTTGAAAATGGCTCGAAAGTATATAATAAAATTTTATCCTATTTAGGAGGTATAAGGAAGAAATTTACTTTGACTTTATTGAAATTTCTAGATGCGCCTTTTTACAATTCATTAATAGATTTTTTTAAGGCAAAAGGTGAAAACACGGATTTTTGTTTTAATGATAAAAATATAGAACAAAGTATAAATGCTGCTTATAAACTCCGAAGTTTATATGTACATACAGGCGTGTCTTTTGATCATTATTTAAGATCACATCAGAGTTTTCATGACTTTCAATATGGAAAACCAACAAATTGTAGTAAGGATTTAGCTGACACAATTAAAAAAGCACCAACTCTTTATGGACTAGAAAGAATAATTAGATATTGTTTAATAAAATTCATGATAGAAAATGGTATTGATATAAAAGAGAAGGAAAAACCTAACTAATTCGAAAAAAGAGGACTGCATCTAACAGAAGGTTACCCGGCTCCGTTCGCGTGCGCTCACTCCGGCCCAAATTTT
>CAZWGG010001084.1:0-1615 GCA_964633305.1 uncultured Bacteroidales bacterium | reverse complement strand
GTTAAAATGCCGCCAAGTGGATTTAGTCAAAGTGCAATAAATGGTTTATTAATATTTGTTCAGTCTTGTTATGTGTGCTCCCCACGGACATATGTCCTACCACTTGAATAAGTTACTAAAATCAAAATAAACTTCTGAAGGAGTCTTATAATCTAAGTTCTTATGTTTCCTAAAGTGATTATATCTCATTCGAAATTCATTAATATCTTTACAAAAAGGAAGCTCTCTTTTTATTGTCTGAAATAATCTTTCAATTTTTCCGCAAGTTGTTGGACTATGAACAGAGCTTCTTATATGATGTATTCCTCGACGATTACACCATCTATCAAACTTGCTATGCTTGCTCTTTAAGCCATATGCAGAACCGTTATCAGAAAGGATTTGCTTAGGTTCCCCATGAATCTTTATTAAATCATCTAATATCTTAGTTACAACTTCTGTTGTAACCCTGTTAACAGCAAATAATCCTATGCTGTACCTTGAATGATCATCAATAACCGATATTAACCATTTTCCTTTAATCTTCTGGTCACTATGGTCAATTTGCCACATAGTGTTAGAGTGGTCTCTCTCAAACCTAACATAGTTATTCCTTTTCTTCTTTCTATTGGATGGTTTTGTAAGGTTATGCTTGTTAAGGATTTTATTGATGGCTGTATGCCCCAAATCAACAAGATTTGCTATTTGATCTTCTCCCCAACCTGTTCTTTCCCTAATTCTTAACACCTTATCTTCAATTTTAGGAGTTATTTTAGTATGAATTGTCTTCGGTCTTTTAGAATTATCGGTTAAATCCCATTCAGAATTGTTAAGCCTATTTGTCCATCTTCTGAGAGTCCTTATAGTCACTTCATAGCCATATTTTGCTTTGATGATCTTTTTGCATTGATTGTTTGTATGTCCTTTATTCTTCAGTTTAAAATACTCTTTTCTAATCTCTTCTTTCTTCATAAAAGGACTAAAAAGTTAGTTGAGAACTAATTTTCTATACCCTAGGACATATGTCCCAAGGGTCTACACTTTTCTGTAAAACCAAAAGGTTGATATATTAGTATATTATAATATTCTAATATGGTTAATGGAGATGAATGCGAAATATGCAAGATATTCACGAACCCAAACAGGCTGAAAATAATTTTTGCATTAGAAGAAAAGCCCCTTAATGTTACGGAAATAATAAACGAAACTCGCCTGCCCCAGTCAGTTGTTTCACAGCATCTCTCAACTATGCGCCTAAAAAACATAGTTGAGTGCCATAAAAACAAGAACTTTATGGAATATAAACTAAAATATCCTGAAATACTCCGGGCATTCGAAATAATTCAAAAAATAAAAGAAAAAATTCAAAAAACAAGATAAGGAGTTAAAATGGCTTTAATACATTTAAACAAAGAGAATTTTGTAAAAGAAGTCCAGGAATCAAAAATTCCAACAATAATCGATTTTTGGGCTCCCTGGTGCAGCCCATGTTTAATAATGGGCCCGGTATTTGAGAGCATTAGCAAAGAATTTAATGGCAAGATTAAGTTTGCAAAATTAAATACGGATGAAGAGCCAGAACTCGCTTCTTTATTCAGGATACAAGGAATTCCAAGTTTTTTAGATATAATAAATT
>CAZWGG010001083.1:0-1617 GCA_964633305.1 uncultured Bacteroidales bacterium | reverse complement strand
TCATTAGAGACTTAAAAAAGAAATTAGGAGATCAATCTACTTAAAATCCATTCGGCAATAAAGTCACGAGATTTATTATAAGTTGTACCTTGACGTGGTCGGCGCGTAAGTATTATAATAATTTTATACATAACTTACCTGTTTACTTTTAACAGTTGCGAGTAAAGTTAAAGAAATATTTTTAGTTGTCCCCAAAGATTTTTGAATCTCATATTCTTTTTGTGATATTCCTTCCGGCGCATGAGATAAGTGTCCACTAATTTCAGCCCATAATATAGATCTAAGTATTTTATTAATTGAAATATTAAATTTTTGTAAAAGAGCATTTTCTACCCTATCACGATATATTTCTATTTCCTTTCCGTCAATATAAGAATTAATTTTCAAAATATTTAAATTTCCAAATAATTCATTTATTATAACGTCTTTAAGATTTTTAGTACCCAGAGCGGCAATACCATATGATGGACCAACTTGACTAATATATCCATTTTTATCTATTTGACTTATTTGTATAAATAATGTGAATATTGTTTGAGATACTTGCATAAATAATTTCCTCAATATGTTATTATACACTTTCTTTATCTATATATTTGCGTACAGCACCAGAAAAATAAACAAAAGGTAATTTTAAAGTACCTAAAGCATATTGTATTTCAAACTCTTCCGAATCCAAATCTGACCATATATTTGGAACCCCCCAACTAAGATATTCAGAAATGGGCAAGATAGTAAAATTATCCACAAATGCTTCTATTTCTTTTTTACTTATTTTCACTTCTTCTGCATCATTAATAAAAAAATCTTTTCCTTCTAAAATTTTGTTAATTATCATAACTTTTAAATCTTCGACTAAAAAATCTTCATTAATATAAATATCCCATCCGCATATATAATTACGCACAGCATATTCTTTCATATACTCGGTAAGAGAACATCTGGTAAGATCTATATAAATTTTATACATATGTTAATTATACAATCAAGTCGCCTCGCCGGTGCCAAAATAATTAATATGAATATCTAATTCTAACCAACACGATTTCGGCGATAAAGATCCTAAAGATTTCTGAAGTTCAAATTCTTCTTTACTCATGCCGCCCACGCCTAGTGGGTATGCCTTAGTCATTTCGACCTGTGGACATATGTGAAAACTTTTAATATTTTCAATCGGAGTATTAAAAAATTTCTCTTTATAATTAACATTATTTAATTTATCTTTTATATCTTGCGCCACTGCCTTACGTAAAAGACATATATTTGTAGCATAATTATACCCTTCCCAAACATCTTTTCCGTCAAAAATCATATCGAGAACTTTTTCATAACAGGTCTGTGTAATACCGGAAGAAGATTTTAAAAAGCGCGGCCATGTATATTGCACAAACCCCACAGTATTAGAAGTTGCACTAGGAAATACTAATTCTATAAGTATATCAATTTTATATGACATGTTAATTATACATATTAAATTCTCGAAACGGGCCCAAAAATTTGCAATGGCCCCACCCCCGGGGTTTGAAATGAAAAATCGGCCCCTCACCCCCGTATATAAGAATGAATATGCTTGAAAATCATAAATGCAAAAATTTTTATTTTTGTATAAAAACAAGC
>CAZWGG010001082.1:0-1621 GCA_964633305.1 uncultured Bacteroidales bacterium | reverse complement strand
ATGATGTTTCTCTAAGATTTAATTTTGCTAAAAAATACAAAGTATCATTTTTATTAGCCTGAGCATTATTAGATATCTCTTTATATTTATCTATTGCTTTCTGGTATTTCCCAAACTTAAAAAGCACATATGCGACCTTCATTTCCTCCCATAAATCGCATTTCTCTTTTTCTTGCTTTGTAATATTTTCAAATGCTATATAAAAATTTAGTTCATCAAATTGACAATCAATACATTTTTCTGTTTGTATGCCTGAGGGCTTAAATATTGGTATCGTCTCATTCTTGTCAAGGCTTACCAGCTTATTTATTAGATTCTCGTTTAACAAACTTACAATTCGGTTTGTCTTATAATTTAATTCCTTAACCTCCTTATATGGAGTAATATTTTTAAAAGTAATAGAACGGTCTATTTCGATGTTTTTAAAAAAACCTATTAATTCTTCATTGTTAGTTAGAAGGGCAAATTGATTATAGTAAGTAGCGGTATTTGGTGTTTCTTTGAAGGATATCTTATCAATAAGGCGCCAGGATATCATTCTACGAAAGTCATTATAACTATTTAGGGCTATATATAATTTATCAACGATGTTTTTTGAAGCAAGCTCTTTAAAAAGAGTTGTATTATCCTCAGTATATACATTCAGAGTAGGATTCTTAAATCTTTTTTCAATAGATTCTATAAATCTTTGATTACGATACTCTTCAGTTTTCCGAATACCTTCCTCAATTATTCTATTGATCTCATTTTTTGATTTACCCTTATTTTCTAAATAAAGTCTATCTTTCGTTAGTTTAAAAATATAATACAGCTTACCTGTCTTAGCATCTGTTCTAGGATAAAATTGCATTTTGATTTCCTGTGCAGTGAAGAAATAGCATATTTCATTATCATTACTGTCATCAGTATGTATCAGTGTGAAAAATTCAGTTCTAACTCCTTCTTCATCCTCTATGTACTCTTTAGCAATCTTAACTTCATTTGCGTCCTTAAAGAATTTGGATTGTATTCTCCCTCTGACTTGAATTTTATCCTTCGGTTCGAATATGCCCTTACTATCATCAAGTAATAATTGTACTTCAAAGTCAGTACCGTCAACATCTACACTTTTAATGCTATAGATAAAGTGTTTACCTATTATCTGACGGGTTCTATCCTCACCTTGTTGTCCATTAAATCCTTGAAGGAATTGCATTATATGAATGTATTATATGTCTTAGTTTTTAATTCGCTTGGGCTTTACTCTTGGAATTCCTGCTAACAGATTATTAAAGTAATCATCAATTTCACTTTTAAAACCTGTTAGCATAATAAAATCTTTACCATCAATTTCGCTATTTGTAAATTCTAGTCCTCTTTTGAGAAAATGTCCGAGTGAGTCTATTTCATCACCAATATATAATTGGGGCAGGTCATTCAAATTAGATCGACGTTCTAGATACTCTATGAAATCCTTCTCAGATTCAATAATTTCCGAAAATATAAATAAATCAAAGATTGAAACTGCCCATGGAAATTCAATATCCTCTCCAATAATCTCAAGTTTCTTGAGGTGATATAAATTTGTGATAAAACCTGCAAGTAATTCCAAGGTAATACAAATCTTGAATACTTTCTTACC
>CAZWGG010001081.1:0-1622 GCA_964633305.1 uncultured Bacteroidales bacterium | reverse complement strand
CCTTTAAGAATGGATCGGAGACCGGACTCAAGGGTTCTATCTGAAAAATCCGCTGTAAGATTATTTTTATCCATATCGTCAAAGATATAGATCTGTATCCCCGCTTTTTGAGATATGGCCCCTACTATATCCTTCAGAGTAACCTGCCTTGCTTTAATACTGAGTTTACCACCGGAAAATACTACACTGTCGGGCAGTACTGCAGCCATCGAAGTCCCCGGAATAAAGCAGATTATCAGGAGAACAAAAAGGTATTTTACCAGAATTTTTGTTTTCATTTTTTTTAAGTTTTTTAATTATGATGTCGATGTAATTTCTTTTAAAGTACAGGACTACTGTGCAAAAGGATTGTTAGCAAAATGTCAGGATAAAATTCTTTTTTTATGAATTACATATTTAAGTGTGCATCCATAATCAGTAACTGCAAGTGGTTCAAAATCCATTTGAAATTGCACCATAAAGACTTAATATGATTTTTTTTGCATGTCTTTTTACTTTTTAATGAATTTACAACCTTATATATATCCCTTTTAAGGCTTTACCGGATCACTTTCGATGCAGTCGCACACGCATAGAAATTTCACAGCATGATAATTAATATTTTCCTAATTATTGTTTAATAAAATATCAATAATAGAATACTAATCTCTCACCTATAATTTAAAGACTAATCATTTTGTCGGGTACTTTACGACCAACTTGTTAACAGTTACTTCTGGAATCGAAAAGCCCAGTATTTAAAGACAATGTTAGAAGAAAACAAATCCCTTTTAACCATCATGCATATGATGGCACTTTGGGGATTAATTTATTGTAATTAATATTGGGAAGGAGATCAGAGTAAAATGGATACTAACAGACAACGGCAGAAAATTTTGTGTTTACAGTTTTTTTTCGTTTTTTTGTTTATGGCATTCAACGTAATAAAGGTTGAAGCAGCAGACATAAATTTTGTTGCTCCGAATGAATCAACATTGATTGAAAATATGACTACCAATTTAACGAGAATCATAGGCGGAGATGATGTCGGAACGCTCACCAGCAAAGTCTATTATGATGGTTCGGTATATACTTATGAACTTGAAGTAACACCTGAATTCACTTCCCGCCCTGAATTTAATATGGGACTATCCAGTGCTTACCCTGCAATGGGTGGTGAGTATTTCAATTACGGGTATGATTTTAGTCAGGCAAATATTGCCATGACAGATAATACTGGAAAACATCCATCCGGTGCTGGTGGTGATATATTTGAAGCAACAATTGATCCTGATAATACCATAGACTGGAATATTACCGGGGCATACCTCAACAGTGCCTATTACTGGGAAAGTGGGAATAAAATTACATTCTTTTTTGAAAATTCATCAGCACCTGCTGACGGATTTTATAATTTTGCGGCAGGTCTACATTCCGCAAAAGCAAACGGGTTTGTTCCTAATCCTGTACCTCTCCCGGGGGCTTTTTTTCTTATGGGAAGCGGTATGCTGGCCACAGGTCTGGTACGAAGGAAAAGAAAAAAGTTAGTTTGAGAAAATATTAATCAGGAATCACTATGATAACATCAAAAGGAGGCTAAAATGCTTTTTAATAATAAAAATAATGCGTTGGCTGCCCACATA
>CAZWGG010001080.1:0-1626 GCA_964633305.1 uncultured Bacteroidales bacterium | reverse complement strand
TATACTGCTGCTGACTCACTACGAAATAAATACAGTATCCTGGTTATTAAAGATACAGGAAAAAAACTATGGAATAGAACTTACACATCATTTGGTGAAATCAATGATATGACTACAAGTATCGACAATAATATAATCATTGCCGGTTCGAAATGGGGATTTAAATTAAACTCTAAAGGTTATTTAATTTGGGAATATATGTTTACACCTGCAGATAGTATAACATGTGTAACAGAATTATCAGATGGAAGCGTTTTATTTGGCGGCCAAAGGGATAGCACAAAATTAGTTATGATTAAAATAGATTCGAATGGAAAATTGGTATGGGAAAAAGAACAAGATAATTTTAATTTTGCTGAAATGAAATCGTTACAAAAAATATCAGGAAATTCTATTATGGCTTATTGTAAGTCTCTGTTTGGAAATAAGATATTAGTATATGATACGGGAGGAGCTATTTTAAAGGACATTCAATTGCCAATTGGAACGGAATTACATTCTTACTTATTAGACCAGCAAGGCAATCTGCTAATGCAATTCTCAGAAGATAATAATATAGCATTGATAAAAAATTCTGGAGTTAATCTTTGATCCTTGATTTTTAAGATAAAAAAATGTCTTCTGAAAAAGAACTTCATGCAAAAATTGTATCTCAGGAAAATGAAATTTATCGACATCGTAAAGAGTTGACAGAAAGTATAAAGTATGCCAGTTACATTCAAAAAGCCTTATTGCCATCCCCTATTACATTTAAAAAGTTACTTCCCAATCATTTTGTGCTATTTAAACCAAAAGATATTGTAAGTGGGGATTTTTATTGGATCACAAAAAAAAAAAAGGAAATTATTATTGCTGTAGCAGATTGTACTGGACATGGTGTTCCTGGGGCATTTATGAGTATTCTGGGCATAACAACTCTTAATGAAGTAGTTAATAGAGGATGTTATTCCTCAACCGGTTCTATTCTTAATCAACTAAGAGAAGGCATAATGAAAGCTTTAAATCAAACCGGGGAAGATTTGGAACAAAAAGATGGAATTGATATGTCACTCTGTATCCTGGATACTGAAGAAAACCGGTTTGAATATTCCGGTGCTTTTAACCCTGCATATATTGTTCAAAATAAACGGTTAATTGAAATTCCTGGCGATAAAATGCCGATTGGTGTTGCTGCCGAAATGGAAAAGCCATTTAAAACGCACAGGTTAAGCCTTGAGCCTGATAATATGATATATCTTTTCTCCGATGGATTTGTAGATCAATTTGGAGGAAAAGATGGGAAAAAATTTAAGTACCAACCTTTTCGTAATTTACTTTTAAAAATCCATGATTTGCCTATGCATAAGCAAAAAGAAAAATTATTTTCAACATATAATAATTGGAAAGGAAATCAATCACAATTGGATGATGTATTAATTATTGGTTTCAAATATCATGTGAATAACTCATATTAATTAGATACTTATTTTATTTGCTTTCATATTAATTAAGCACTTACAAGAAAAGATTTAAAAAATAATGAAATTAAGGGCATTTAACATAAAAAATTATAGATCAATTATCAGGTCGGAATGGAAATATTTGGCGGCTGATAGCATAACTGCTTTAATCGGCCAAAATGAATCG
>CAZWGG010001079.1:0-1627 GCA_964633305.1 uncultured Bacteroidales bacterium | reverse complement strand
CCGAACGCTAAACCTGTCACCAGACTTTTCAGTATTGTTCTACTTGTTTTTGATAGTAAATACCTTCCTCCTTTTTCCACCAAAGATTTTGTACCTCTTTTCTGGGGTCATAAGGCGATAAATCTCTTACTCGCCATCCATAGTTCATTCGCTGGGTATCTATGAATCGCCGTAATTTATATTCTTCTGCGGTTAATTGCCATTTTCGTTTTTCTTTTATGGTGAAATAATGGTTTGCTACCCAACGCTTCCCTTTGTGAGGGTGACGTCGGATGCACCATTTCCAAATCCATGGCTATATAAGAGAATCCATCTGATCAAAGACTCGATGTGCTTTGCAATATTTGTAGTAGTTTGTCCAACCTCTTATCCTGCGATTTAATCCCAGAATTAAAAATTTGGTTTTAACTTGCTTATGTGCATTAATAAGAGATTTTAGCATCATACGAAATCGTTTAGCCCGTTTTCTCTCAGGTTGGACCCACAAATGTCTTCTTGGGTATCGGATAAAATGAAAACCTAAGAAGTCAAATCCTTTTTCAATATCAGTCTGTTGGGTTTTATTTGGGTTAAGCGAAAGTCCTACTACACTCAATTTTTGTTCTAACATTATTCGAGCAATTTTTAAACGATCTTAAAATCTTGCTAAAACAACGATATCATCGGCATAACGGATTATCCGAGTTGCATAGAGTTTATTAATCTCATGGTCGATATGGTTCAAAGCAATATTCGCCAGAAGTGGTGAAATTATACCCCTTGAGGTGTTCCTGATTCAGTTTTGGAAAGTAGCCCCATATCTACAACACCTACCTTTAACCATTTTCTTATGACTTTTCTAAAGAAATGAGGTAATTGCTGAAGAAGGAAATTATGATCGAAATTTACTGACTTTTGATGAGGCATATCATCAACTTTCCGCCTTTTTCACCAGTATCAAACCATGGAAAAATGAACGAGCATGAAGCCAGTGGTTAACTCGAAGTTATAAAAAACGATGGAATCAAGAAACTAGTTTTAGTAAATTGAATGCAATCCATTCACAGTTTCGTTACAATTTACAAAAGTTCAATTGGCACAATTGCATTTAAGATGAATGATTTACAAAGGGTGGCAATTTCATAGGCACCAATAAAAGAAAAATGGAGTGAAACTCCGAGATTTGACTCTAAAAGATTATCAAGTTCAGTTAATACCCGAAATTGCGAAGCAAATTATAAAAAATGATATCTATAATACAAAATATTTACAAAAAGAAAAAAGAGAGGTGTTTTTTGATATATAAATTTATAACATTAAAAACTGAACTGAAAAAAAAAAATATTATTTATTATCTAGGTTCTTTTTTTTTGAATTAAGTTCTTTCACTTTTGGAACTTCTTTAAAATCAATAGTGTTCCATACTGATTCAGTTTTCTTTTTATTATTCTCTTTTACATCTCCAGAGACATTAGTTATACCTTTTAGATCGGCAGCATTCTTTGTTTCAGGTGCTTCCACTTTATTAGTGGGAATTTTATCAGCTTGTTCAATTTTACCGACTTCTTTGGTAGAGGTCTTTTCTATTTGCTCAACCTTGCTAATATCCTTGGTGGGAATTTTATCAGCTTGTTCAATTTTATCGATT
>CAZWGG010001078.1:0-1628 GCA_964633305.1 uncultured Bacteroidales bacterium | reverse complement strand
ATTAAAAGGGTTGACATTTACTTACGAAATAAGCGATGGGGTATATATTATTTATACCGTTCCGATAATTGAAAAACCAAAACAATATATAATCTCCGGAAAGATTATTGACAATAAAAATCTTGAAACACTTCCTTTTACAAGTATCCTGATTAACAATACGGGTCTTATTACCGATGCAAAAGGCAATTTTTCTTTTATGTCCCTTACCGATAGTATTTTCAAAATGAAAATATCGTATTTGGGCTATTATATTTTAGACACAGTTGTATCAAAAGGTACCAACTATAGTTTTGGATTAACCCCGTCTGTTATTGCACTGGAAGAAATTATTATCAAAGGGTCGGTCGTGGCACGATCGATACATACCGGCACTTCCCCCGGTATTTCGCGGTTAAATCATAAAATAGCTTATTTTTTACCAGGCAACGGCGATAATTCCATATTTAACCTGTTGAGGCTCCAAACAGGTATATTTGCATCCGGTGAACAATCTGCCAACCTTATTATCTGGGGCAGCTACGAAGGTCAAAGTCAGGTTATTTTTGACGGCTTCACCTTGTATGGCATGAAGAATTTCAATGATAATATCAGTGCGGTAAATCCATTTATGGCTAAAGACATTAAAGTTTTGAAAGGCGGATACAATGCAGAATATGGCGAAAGAGTGGGGGGTATAGTTGATATTACAGGAATAGATGGAAACAGGTTATCGCCTTCTGCACAATTATGTATTAATAATATGACCCTAAATGGCATATTAAGTGTGCCATTTAAGAATAAATCATCAATGGTAGTTTCCTATCGTCAAACGTATTATGATTTATATAATCCTGCAGAATTTTCTACTTCAAGTTACGGACGGGGAAGGCAAAATAATGGAGCAGATTATTATATTACCCCTGACTATGGTTTTCGTGATATGAACCTTAAATATTCAGGAAGTGGCCAGAAAAGCAACTATTATTTGAGCATGTATGGAGGCCATGATAATTTCTCAATGAATTTTGATAAGGAAACCCAGCAACGAGATATAACACTGGATTTCAACGAGAAAAACATGCAATTCGGAGGAACCGCATTTTATGGGTTTAGATGGAAAGATAAAAATACAAGTAACCTTATCATCAGTTATTCATCACTTCAAATTGAAAGGGAACATTTACAAGAAACGCGACGGACATCCGGTAACCAGGTTACCAACAGTATCAACGAGCAATACAATACTACCATAAATGAAGTGAATAGCAGGATCAAGAATAAGCTAATAGTAACCGAAAAACATACCCTTAATGCAGGGCTAGGATTAATTCATTATTCTGTTTTAACACAGGAAGGTACGGTCCAAAATATCACTTCCGACGAGGATACAAGATTGCAATTACCGTATCTTTTCCTTCAGGATAATATTACCATGTTCAAAAAAGTTACCGTAGTGCCAGGTATACGGGCTGATTTTCATTCAATTTCAGGAGAAATAAGTGTTCAGCCACGGCTTTCTGTTTTGTACAGGATTAATGATTACTTTAAAATGAATTCAGCATCGGGTATTTATAACCAGTTTATTGTTAAAAACATGATACTTGACACATTGGTTGAAAAGGATATAATCACTCCTGTAAAAACAG
>CAZWGG010001077.1:0-1634 GCA_964633305.1 uncultured Bacteroidales bacterium | reverse complement strand
GTTCTGGCACACAGGCTTATCAAACCGGTGAAATGTTGAAAGGTATAGAAGATAACAAATTCGACTTGATAATAACTTCTCCTCCATATAATGTTGGCAAATCATATGAGACTAAGACTAGTATTGAAAAATATCTTGAGACAGAAGAAGAAATCATAACAGAACTTGTTAGAACATTATCTAAAAAGGGGAATTTATGTTGGCAAGTTGGTAATTACGTTGATAAAGGTGAAGTATTTCCTCTCGATATATTCTATTACCAGATATTCAAAAAATTCGGATTAAAACTTCGTAATAGGATAATTTGGCATTTTGGGCATGGACTACATGCAAGCAATCGTTTTAGTGGCCGTTACGAGACTATATTATGGTTTAGTAAATCAGATGAGTATATTTTTAACCTTGATAATGTTAGAGTTCCTTCAAAATATCCTGGCAAGAGACACTTTAAAGGACCCAAAAAGGGATTACCGTCTGGTAATCCACTTGGTAAAAACCCAAGCGATATTTGGAAAATAATTGTACAGGATTGGGAAGCAGAATTGTGGAATATTCCAAATGTGAAATCAAACCATCCTGAAAAAACAGAGCATCCTTGTCAGTATCCAATAGAATTAGTTGAAAGATGTGTACTTGCGTTAACAAATGAAAATAGTTGGGTTTTAGATCCATTTGCAGGAGTTGGTTCAACAATTATCGCTTCCATTAAAAATAATAGGAATGCGATTGGCATTGAAAAGGAAGAACTTTATTGCAATGTTGCTCGACAAAGAATAAAAGACTTTAACGAAGGGAATCTAAAGATTCGACCAATTAATAAGCCTATCCATGTTCCATCGGGAAAAGATAAAGTTTCTCAAATACCACTTGAATGGCATGAATTAGAGTTTGTTGAAAGCAACGGTGAAACAATAAAACACACAAAATGAAAATATCTCAGAAATATTCGCATCTAAACGGTGAAGAATATCTTATAGTTCATCATAAAAAGCTCTACAAGGAGATTATTGATACTATTCAAAGTATTGATGCAAATAAGTTTATGACTAAAAAAAGTAAGGAAAAAACCATGACTGGCAAAATGCTTTATAGTCCGATAGAACTTAACAAATCATTTAACGAGAAATTCAATAAACTTGGGTGGAATGAAAGTCGTTATCAGTATTTCATTACAACTGACCAAAAGATTTTGCCCGAATTAATTATGTTACCCTATGACCAGCAAAAAGATTTTCTTATATCCAAAGGGATTAAAGAGCCTATATCATCATATAAACAAACAGATTTTGTTAAAGACCAAATAGCTGTTGAAGTCCAATTTGGCAAATATGCTTTTGTTGCGTTTGACTTATTTGTAAAGCATTTGTTATTTTATTCAGGTGGAGTTATTAATCTTGGGATTGAAGTTTTACCGACAAAGAAAATGCAATCTCAAATGAGTAGTGGTGTTGCATACTATGAGGGAGAAGTTTATAATGTTCTCCGACATGGGAGAAATAATCCGCCAGTTCCATTATTAATATTAGGAATAGAATCATAATAAAAAGGCACAGCTGGCAATATATAGGAATATGTGCGTTTTGCAAAACCCAGCGATTATTCCCGGTTGAACTACATCCTGGCCGAATTTGCTA
>CAZWGG010001076.1:1255-1635 GCA_964633305.1 uncultured Bacteroidales bacterium | reverse complement strand
ACCTTGATTTTTGGCTATACTATAAGAATATAGGCAGCTAAAAACTGTGGAATTATTCCACAGTTTTCGATTTTTTTCCACACCAACCGGCTTGTTAATAGTTGGCCAAAATCATTGACGATGCTCCAATTAGTTCAATATACCTAATTAAGAAGTAAGTCACTATAAAATATTCCTTTTTAAGGAATAGGTATTGCATTTTACTTATCTATCTATCAAGTGTGTTAAAATAAAAGTTTGTAAAATGAACATTAAAAGACAAGATTATGGAAACTTTATTAGCAATTATAAATGAACCGGAAAAATCAAAAAAATTTATTCGATATGTTGTATCATTGGGAAAAGACTTACATTCAAACGTACACTTATTGCATGTTCAA
>CAZWGG010001076.1:0-1245 GCA_964633305.1 uncultured Bacteroidales bacterium | reverse complement strand
TTACGGAATTGATGAGTAAGGTGCGTGGTAAAAAACTTGGTGGCCGTAGAGTCATGGCATTTTTAAGTGAAAATTATGAGCCACAACGAAAAAAAGGAAGAAAAAGACACCCTAGAAGTTCAAAAAAGTTTAGAAAATTTGGCAGAGCATGCAAATAAAACGCTTGCAAAACATGTTGAAGAAGTTGTTAATGAAATTTCTGGAGATGTATTTATCGATTATTCATCTGAAGTAGGCATAACACAATTCATTATAGAAGAATTTGTTTCAGAGAATAAGATAAGTATGGTCCTTTTAGAAAACCTGGAAAACAAAAGTTCCTGGACACAAAATTCCACTAACATGGATATTATTCGTTATATTAATTGCCCTATATGGGTTATTCCTCATGAATCTATTTACCAACCGTTCGATAAAATAGTTTATGCAACAGATTACAACGAAGAAGATATTTCAACGCTTAAAAAACTAATAGGCTTAACAAATAAGTATTCACCGAATATTACAGCATTGCATGTAACAGATTCATCTGATTTTGAGGAAAAGGTTAAAAAAAACGGTTTTCTTCAGATGGTACAAACAAAAACAGAATATAATAAAATTACTGTTGCATCTCTTGTTGAGAAAAACGACGAAGATATAGCCCAGACTATAAACGATTATGCTATAAATAATGAGGTTAGCTTAATCGTGATACTAAAGGAAAATAGACAGTTTCTTGAAAGGATATTTAAGCCCAGTTCAACTAAAAAAATAATTAAAAAGTCATTATTGCCTGTGCTTGTATATCATGAAAAAGGATAACTGTTTGCTCGATTTCGCAACTAAATCTGCATTTTTAAAAGAAGAAATAGTATTTCTTGAAGATGAGATTATTAATCTATCGTCTAAAGCCGGAACAACTGAAAACGAAATTCATAATGATAGAGTGGCCAATAAAAATAACATATGATAAAGCAAAATTGTTCTTAATGATATACAAACCCTTCATAAGAAAATGGAAGACGGTATAAATGCTGCCCGGGAGATTAACGATAATGGAACAGAATATATGTTAGGATCATTCATTTACAATATGGAAAAGGATCATTGGATGTTAACTGCATGGATAAAACAAAGTATATAACCCGTCTGCTTCTTGCAGGCATAAAACTTAAAAATATGGAAACAAAAGAAAAATATCTTGAACAAGCAGAAATAAAAGTGAAAAATGCACTTTCCGATCTGTATGAAACAGAGTCGGAT
>CAZWGG010001075.1:0-1635 GCA_964633305.1 uncultured Bacteroidales bacterium | reverse complement strand
CGTTTACGAATTCTGAGACAACCACTTCCACCGAGCGCAAGTTCAGCCTCGGCAAAACCCTTCTTACCGGAGGGATATCGATGTCCAGGAAGGTCAAGAACCAGCAGGAGGTGACAGCTGAAAAGTACAAGAAGTTTCTCTATCTCTATGTCAGCAAACGGCAGGAACCGGTTGTCTTTAGCCAGGACGATATAACTTACGAAGGATTTGGTGAAGCCATGAAGATATCACGGGAGCTGAACTTCACCTACTTGATAAGCGAACTGCACCGGCTTAGTCCCGGGGCTGCTTATGATGACCGCCTGCTTAAGCGGATTGGGCAGGTTAGGATGCTGGGACCTACATTGAATACTGAAACCAACATTGATATTGCGGTTGAGATCCTTGTTCGGAGTCTGCGTTTATCCCCGAAGAGTGACAACACATGTATTCTGTGAAGTTTATCGGCTGATTGTCCTTTAATATATTTGCCATAGGGAGGCTATCGTATTATAAAAAATATGTCTATACATATACATTTATTTCTATATATTAAAATATGTCGAAGAGTGTATAATAGCGTATAAACTTAAGTTATGCGTCTAATTAAAAGGTAAAAGTATGTGGTTACCAAATTTTGGTTTTTTATTCTGGGAACCAATCAACGATAGTGAAGCTTGTAGAATTTCACAGTCTGATACATCAGAAAGACCTTTCTTTATAAGTTTTACATTAGAAGATTCATTAAGAGTAAGAATTGGTGACTCCTTTTTTAATTTACCAGAAACGACTCAAATAGATCAGCAAACTTCTCAAAATACAATCAGAATACAACTCGAAAAAAATGATAAAAACCGTTTAAAAAGTTTACAATGTAAAATCATATCTAATTCATATATACGTGCTTCACAAATTTGTTATAATTCAATTACTAAACTGTTTAGCTTTTTATCTTTCAAATATGGTTCTCCTTTGGCTATTTATAGTCTGCAAGCATTTGATGAAAAGCATAATGCAAAATGGCGCTGCTATCCTCAGTTTGGAAGATCAGAATTACTACAAATACCGCTCTTAACAAAATTTGACAAATCTTTCAGAATTATACTTTCAATCTACCGAGAAGGTAAGAATACTAGAAGCCCTTTTTATAGTTTTCTATGTTTTTATAAAATTCTTGAGGCATTTTATGATCATCGACAAGTTTTTGCAAAGAGTGATAAAATAATTAAAGATAATAATCTGGATATAAAAAGACGCCGAAGAAGAATAACACGTGAACAGCTTGTACTATCAATGTCATTAGGTTTATGGCCTGAGTTCGAAAATATGGCTTATGGTAAATATTTCAATTTAATAAAAAGTGATTATCGTGTGAAAATTGCACATATCCTACCAACTCGTAAGGGTCTTGATTGGGTTAATCTTGATGATTTCAAATTATTCAATGATTTCGCTGCTTTAAGTAATTTGACAGATTTAGTATCTAAAGATATTATTAATGATGAACTTGAAATATGGCAAAAATTCATTGATGATGGTATTGTTACATTATAAAAAGTCGTATAACCCATATTTGCTGACGGACACGCCAGCAACGTTTTGTTCTTTCATTTTAATTCGACTTTAGACGGCTTTCGCCGTCCGCGACGCGTTTCA
>CAZWGG010001074.1:0-1636 GCA_964633305.1 uncultured Bacteroidales bacterium | reverse complement strand
AAGGTTTACGGGGTAGTTACTTTTTATTCGTTTTTTACCATGATACCCAAGGGGCAAAATCCAATATCCATATGCACGGGAACGGCCTGCTATGTGAGAGGGGCAGAAACAGTATTACAGGAATTCAAAAAAGAATTGGATATAGAGGTTGGTGAAACCACACCGGATGGAAAATTTTCAATAAGTTGTTTGAGATGTGTAGGGGCATGTGGATTAGCCCCTGTAGTGATGGTAGGAGATAAAACTTATGGTCGTGTTTCTCCCGAAATGGTCAAAGATATAATACAGGAGTATAAAGAATAAATTTAGTTTTTATTGATAGTTTAGGGTTAATAATGAGGGACATTCATTTTGGAATGTCCCTTTTTTTATGGTATTTACCGGCCTGTGTTTTACCGATGATTCAAATAAAAGGCCCTCTCATTCGTGATTATAAAGCAAGGCAAACGTACTTGGTATTATAAAAATAAGCCCGGCAAAGTTCCGGGCTTTTGGTTAAATGTCATCAAGATAAATTGGATATTTCTTCAAATAATAATTATCCTCTTTGAATTGGAGTTCTGCGGGCGGTTTAAAATCATTGTATGGTACTTTAAATCCTACTACTATTTTCTTGGTTTTATCGTAATAAAAAACCAAGTAGTTAGATGTTGAGTCCGAACCCACATAAAACAAAGGTTTTTTACCTGGAATGTTTTCTTTAAGCTCTGTCACATCTGTAGCACAAAACTTATCATTATTTTGTTGCATTACTTTTTCCTGGCATTGTTCCAAATAAGAAGGTAGTGTTTTCATCTCAGAACAAGAATTACTTAAATATATGAAAACAACAAAATAGGCTATACAAGTTAAGTTTTTCATAATCATCTATATATGTACGATGTGTAATAAGCATTCTGTCTTGCAAACATTTGTAATTGAAGTAATGTAGGGTGTCTCAAAACAGGTAAATTCAATACCCCTGCTTTTAATAAAGCCCTTGATGCTTCTGTTACGCAACTAGTATGTAGTGCCCGATATCTAAAATTTTGTAAATTGTTTTGCACATAATCATTTATTTTATCAAGTCTTACATTAGTAATTTTTATTCTGGTAACGGTCAACTTATCTAATCCCTGGTCATTTAAATGATTATACCAATCATTAGTTCCAGGAACATCCCAAAAACTATCCCCTGCTTGTGCTGTACTCCAATCTGGCCCTACAGATACTATGTTGTTTCCGTTATTATCAACTAATGCTGAATGTCCAATAGGGTCGTTTTTAGTAGCTAAATCAATTTCTCCTGCATTACTGCCGTACGCACCTTTAACAAACCCATAGACATCAGATAAATTTGCAAATGCACCGATACCATAACCAATATTTTCTAAAGCACTATTACCCTTCTTGCCTAAATATCCCCATTCATTTTTAGATAAATTATATGAGGCTACACCAAAACCAATGGTAATATCAGTTTGTCCCCCTGTTACAATATTCATTCCGACGCTGTTAATTGTGGAACCAGTCATAATTGCGGCCGTGTTGGCAAACGGTATTCCTGAAGTTGCCACGGCATTGGCCGCTCCACCAGATAAGCCACCTAAACTGGCGCAAGCGTCCGCTTGTGCCTCTATTCAATTAACAATAATTC
>CAZWGG010001073.1:0-1640 GCA_964633305.1 uncultured Bacteroidales bacterium | reverse complement strand
CGTTGTGCGTCATTGTAATACGAACCGTCAGAGTAAAGACTTGCTCAAAATCGACAAAATAGATGGAATAGAAAAGCGAATACTGCTTATAAGTACAAAAAAACACAAAATAAGCGGACTGAATTCTACTTATTATTACTATATTTGCAAAAACAAATGATTTTATGAGCAGTATAAGTCTTATTCCAATAGAAAAAATAGTTGAACGCTTACGCTATGAAAATCCTTGGTGGGTTAACAAACAAATACCTGAAGTTTACAGCACAATGGCTAAGCGACTATATTTTAGCTTGTTCTATCCCTTTGTAATTGAAAAAAAAGTAAAAAGAGCTTTGGTTCTTATGGGGCCAAGACGTGTTGGGAAAACTGTTATGTTATTTCATAGTATACAGCAATTATTGACTGAAAATGTAAATCCGCAAAAAATATTTTTTATAGGCATAGACAACCCCATTTATGTGAACTTAAGTTTAGAAGACATCTTAAATCTCTGTAAACAATCACTTAATCAAGACAATTTAAAAGATTGCTATGTTTTTTTTGACGAAATACAATACCTGAAAGATTGGGAACGCCACCTTAAAGTGCTAGTTGACTCCTTTCCAGAAACGAAATTTATTGTATCAGGTTCAGCAGCTGCTGCATTAAAATGGCACAGTACTGAAAGCGGGGCAGGCAGATTTACAGATTTTATGCTGCCACCACTTACATTTCAGGAGTACATTCATCTTAAAGAGATGAACCATTTAATGTACAATGGTAAAATTAGCTACGGAGAAAATCAAATTCCATATTGTCTTACACACGACATAAAGGCTCTAAATAAAGAGTTCGTACATTACTTAAACTTTGGTGGTTACCCGGAAGTTGTTTTAAGTGAAAAGATACAAAGTGATATGGGACGATACGTAAAAAACGATATTGTAGATAAAGTATTACTGAGAGATTTGCCAAGTTTATACGGCATAAAAGACGTACAAGAGTTAAACCGATTTTTTACTTATATAGCTTACAACACGGGGAATGAATTTTCTTATGAAACAATGAGTAAAGAAAGTGGTATACAAAAAGACACTTTGAAAAAATATTTAGAATATTTAGAAGCTGCATTCTTAATCAAAGTCTTAAACAAAGTTGACGTAACGGCAAAACGACTAAAAAGAATAACAAGCTTCAAAGTGTATTTGACTAATCCTTCATTGCGGACAGCCTTATTTTCACCTATTAGTGAAACGGACAATGAAATGGGGAATATGGTTGAAACAGCTGTATTATCACAATGGATGCACAGAGAAAAATTAGATTTAACCTACGCCCGATGGAAAGAAGGGAGAAATGAAGGTGAAGTAGACTTGGTGTTGGTTGATGATAAAAAATATAAACCTCAATGGGGTGTGGAGATAAAATGGAGTAATCGATATTTTGAAAAACCAAACGAATTAAAAAGTTTAATACATTTTTGCAAGAGCAACCATTTTCAAAAAGCTTTGGTAACATCAATAGACCAGCTAGGAATAAAGCAAATAGAAGGTTTATTCTTTTCATTTTTACCAGCTTCAATATATTGTTACAATATTGGCGACATAACATTGAAAATGAAGAATCAAATTTAGTATATGAAAACAACGAACGCACAACAT
>CAZWGG010001072.1:0-1642 GCA_964633305.1 uncultured Bacteroidales bacterium | reverse complement strand
TGGTTCCGGTAACGGCTCAGATTCTGGTTCCGGTAACGGCTCTGGTTCCGGTATCGGTTCCGGTTCAGGCTCTGGAAGCGGCTCGGGTTCAGGTTCCGGAGTCGATGCCACACCGATAATAGTATAGATAGAAAAGCCGCTTATCTCGGTGGAGACAAAGTCTTCCTCGATATTTACGGTACTATCCGTTTTTACCCATTTCAATTTATCCTCGTTCCAGCGGGCGATAAACAGGTCCTCTTCAAGAAATCCTTCGGGAAGTAAAAGAACATCATATTCAATAGAGAGGGTAATCGGCGGATTGAAAGTGGCACCGGCAGGCCCCAGTTCATAAGCCAGACCTATTCTTTTCATGTTTTCCTGAGGCTCTTCCGCTTCTTCTATGTTGGTCACGACAATCATAGTCAGGAAAACATTATTTTTGTTCAAGACAACGGTTTTCACCGGAAGAGATAGCAGGAGCTTATTATCCAGACTTAGTGCCTCAACATAGTCCATCAAGGTACCGTCTTGAGCGATAGAACCCCTTAAGCTGGTGAAGCGTGCTGTTGCGGTAGTACCACCGCCCCCGCCCCCCCCGCCACCACCTCCGCCGCCGCCGTTACCCCCGCCCTTCACCGTAACCGTGGCATCAACCGTGGCGTTATCACTGTAAACGCAGGCTGTATCAACCGCCGTGCTGCTGTATATGAGGGTAACAGCAGCCAAGGCCAGGATTACTAGGAACCATAAGGGGTAGTTGAATCTCCTGATTTTCATCACCGTAATTTTCTATCGTGGGTACCATCGAAATGTGATTCTTCCACGTCCTGCATTTTTATTATTATTCCCGGTAATAACCGGACGCGCCGGACTATAATCCTTTTCTTCGCCTGGCGACAAGCACCGGGATTATAATTGCGCCCAGGACAACAATCACCCCGGCGATAATAACCGGCAGCCAGTCCATTATGATATTATCACCGGCCTCGCTCTCGCCCTGGGGAGGGACGGGCGGCCCGGCCGGCTCCGGTTCGGCGGCAATTGTGGCAGGCGCAGGCTCCGCCGGCTTGGTTTCCTTATTACCGGGGGTGGGTTGCTCAGCCGGCTCCTTTGGCTCCGGGGACTCGACCGGCCCGGGTTCTTCCTCCTCGGCCACAGGTTCTTCTCCCTCGCTGACAATTGTCTCGGTATATTCGGTGGAGCCGGATACCGCCGTAACGTTGAAATCGAAGTCCCTCGCCTGCTTGATGGCGGCGGCGCCGGACTGGCCCAGCCAGAAGGCCTCAGCGGCGATATTTACCGTGCCGGTGGTGCCAATGGATGTCCCTTCCGGTACGCTGATTATAATCCGGGCCTGCTTGCCCAGGGTGTAGCCGCGCGTCGGTACCTTGATGGAGACCATGCCTTCGGGCACGTCCTTGGATTCTTCAGGGAGCAGCTCCGACGGCTCCACGTAGAGGTTCTCCGTCACCGTCACCGGCATTTCGTTGACCAGCACCTGCCTCTCGCCGAGGGGAGGCTCGATGGTCACCTCCCAGCCGGCAGGCGCCCCGCTTACCTCAAGAGCAACGTGCGTGATGCGGTTGCCGTCTACGTTGTAAAAATAGATATCACCCCTGCCTTCTTCGCCGGGGACGATGTTCAACTCTTTACTGCCCTG
>CAZWGG010001071.1:0-1643 GCA_964633305.1 uncultured Bacteroidales bacterium | reverse complement strand
ATTGAGTTTTGTTCACAACAGGAAGAAGTACAGCTAACCCCGCATGATCTTACTTATAAAGAATTAACCATTCGGCAGCTTGATGAACTACAACATACCTATCCGGTTGGTGATATTTATCCGTTATCACCTTTGCAGGAAGGAATATTTTTTCATTCGCTTATTGACAATAACTCCAATGCCTATTTTCAACAACTTGCATACCGGGTAAAAGGTGATATTGACAGTAATATAATAAAGCAATCTTTTAATTATTTACTTAAAAGATATGATATTTTACGTTCTAACTTCCTGTACGAATCTTATGAAAAACCATTACAAATGGTTCATCGTCAAAGGGAAATAGATTATATATATAAAGATATATCATCGATAAAAAGTAAATCAGAAAAAGAAAAATTTATTGTTGATTTTAAAGAGACTGACAAGAAAAGAGGATTTAATTTATCCGATGACGTTTTAATCCGGGTATCAGTTTTAAAGCTCAATGAATTTGAGTATGAATTTATCTGGAGTCACCATCACATACTAATGGACGGTTGGTGTATTGGCATCATTATAAAAGAACTAAATGAAATATACAATAGCTATTTCTCGAAACAAGAAATAAAACTTCCTGAAGTAACTCAATATAAAGTTTATATTAAGTGGTTAGAAACAAGAAACTATAATGAAAGTCTTAAGCATTGGAAAAACTATTTAAAAGGTTATGATGAACAGGCAGTTTTACCAATCTGCAAACAATATTCAGCAAGTAATGGCCCTTATGATCAGAAGCACTATATTTTAAAAATGGATACAGCCTTATCAAAGCAATTACGTGAAAGATGCAGTGATTTACAGGTAACATTAAATACCTTTATACAAGGGGCCTGGGCTATTCTGTTAGCCAACTATAACAATAAGGCCGATGTCGTTTTTGGGGCTGTTGTCTCCGGAAGGCCCGCAGAAATTGAGGGAATAGAACAAATGATAGGATTATTCATAAATACAATACCAATTCGGATTAATTGTTCAAATGAAACCTCAATTAGTAATCTGCTTAAAAAGATACAGTCGGATGCAATAGAAAGCGAGCCATACCATTATCATTCTTTGGCAGATATTCAACTTGAGAGTCCCTTACTGCAAGATTTATTCAACCATATAATTGTATTTGAGAATTATCCTGTTGCTGAACAATTATCTCACATTGATAAAGAGAAACAAAAAGATGCAGACAGAGATATCCATTTCGAAAATATCGAACAATTTGAACAAACCAATTATGACCTGAATTTGATAGTATTACCAGGAGAGGATATTCTGATTGATTTTAGTTACAATGCAAAAATCTATACAAAAACAGCTATTTCGCAATTTGCAAATCATTTGAATCATATAGCAGAACAAATCATTGCAGATTCGGAACAAGATACTTCAAACATATCCTTATTAACATCGCGGGAAAGGAAGAAAATACTTTATGATTTTAATGCTACTAAAACGGATTATCTTAAAGATCATACTATCCACCAGTTATTTGAATTACAGGCTGAAAGAACTCCCAACCGTGTTGCATTAACTTTTCAAAATGAATTATTAACTTATAAAGAGCTAAACATAAGGGCAAATAGAATCGCATCTTTATTAAATCAAAAAGG
>CAZWGG010001070.1:0-1643 GCA_964633305.1 uncultured Bacteroidales bacterium | reverse complement strand
TCGAAGCCGATGCCTGTATCCCCTGGTTGCTAAAACAGATTGAACTTATAGATCCAAAAATCTTGATACTATTGGGGGCAACGGCACTGAAACACATGGCAGGTACTGAACACCGGATTACTCGAGAACGCGGAAAATGGCTAAACTTACAGGGAAGATTGGCAATGCCGGTATTTCATCCGGCTGCTCTTTTGCGCGACCCACGATTAAAACGGGATACATGGGAAGATTACAAAAAAATTGTATTCAAATACAGGGAACTGGTTGACCTCAACCATCATTCGAACCATGTTTAAGAATCATGACAATATTGAAAGTGTAACCGCCTGCCTGTTTATCCTTTTTGAAAGGGCAACCATCTCTGGTGAATGGTCAACTCCATAAAGAGAATAACTATTATTTTCTTTTGACAAATAATTTAGGAATTTTCCACCACCGCATCCAATATCTAAAATTGTCGAATTATCTTTAGGTAAGTTGTGTTTAAAATAATCAACATAAAGTGAAGTATGATATTTATTCATCATTAATCCAACTATCTTGGAATATGCATCGGGAAATTTGTTTTTCTCAGTTTCAAAATCTTTTGGTAAAAATCCTTTATTGAAATATGTAACAATTTTTCTGTTTTCAGGATTTGTGATTTTATTTGCATTATTTATGGTTGCTACCTGGCTGTATGATGCCGTTAAACCTAAAATTAGGAAGGTTATTGATATAATATGTGTTTTCATCAGTATCATTTTAATAATTTTATAATTGTATAAAAGGTCATGAAGATTGAACAACTTCATGACCTGTTTATAAATTATTTATTGCCCCGGTATCTTCGGCGATGTTGCCTTACAGGGTTGCTGTTTTCTTTATTTTGACTGCTTATAACAGCAGGGGACATTATATTCCCTATTTTAATGCCAAAATATATGGTGCACGGGGATACAGGACCATAAATATAAGCCGGGTCACGGTTTTCACTAACATCAAAATCGTTTTGGTACGAATTGAAAATGTTCTTAATTCCGCTGGAAAATTCAACTGAAGCACCGTTCAGTTTTATTGTATAACTAAGTTTTGCCCCAAGGTCAAAAAAGTTGTCAGATTTCCGTAGTTCGCCATCAGGATTTTCCGTTCCAAAATAAGGAACCAACATACTACCAGTATAATTCCCAGTGGTTGACAAGCAAAAATTCTTATAAAAATCCCAGTTGAATACAAAGAAACCATATTGATTAGGTGTCCGAAAAAAACGCTTTTCGTCGAAATCTTCCTGTGGTTCTTCAAATTCGCTTGTTTGCAAGGTAATGCCCGAACTAAAGGAAAAGTTTTTTAGTGGTTTTAATTTAAATTCCATATTAATTCCTTGTACAACAGCCCCATCTTCTGCATTGACACGTGTATAGATTACCGTACCGTCTTTATCCGGTTCTCCAAACTCATTGGCAAAAGCATCTACTAATTTTGTATAAAAAGCTTCTACAAGAAATCCTGTATAAACTGTACCGATCAATTTATTGAAATCAAGCGATGCCATGATGCTGTGGCTGGTTTCCTGTTTTAAACCGGGGCCGTTTTGATGAATTACCTGTCGTGAACCGGAAGTTTCAATGTGTAAATCTTCATCAAATATTTGTGGGGCACGGTAT
>CAZWGG010001069.1:0-1648 GCA_964633305.1 uncultured Bacteroidales bacterium | reverse complement strand
AAATACAAGCCGATTTTACAGAACATAAATATCATAAAATGAATTGAAATCCAGATGTAATTTGCTTATATTGCTACAAATATAATCACATTCCCGCAACTTTGTTTTGTAGTTTCGTAGAGGCTCCTGCCTCTGCGGCTTAAGCCAAAATTTCGCAAGGGCAGGTGTACTTGCGGGACGGTAAAAAACCTATCTATTAGTATACACTATGAGAAAAAAGAAAAAAAGATCAAACAAGGATATAGTTAATCAAAAATTTGTTAAAATATCTAGATTTTCGAAAATTGAAATATCAACACTTGTTATTTCGCTTATTGCTATTATATCTTCTATTATAACACCCATTAGTATTGAATATTTCAAAAACAAATCGGATGTAGATCTTTACATTCCGGGATTAAATGAAGGTGGGCCTTTGGGATTTGGAACATATAGGATCAACAGTTATAATACTTATAAAGGACTTGATATTGAAGCAGTTCTTAGAAATAATGGAAACAAACGAGAATCTGTTTTTGATATTACATGTCATTTATTGATTGATTTTTCTGGTGAAGAATCAATTATAATATTTGGTGACTATAGTCCTAAATATGCAATTATTGAAGCTGGTTCATTCCAGCCAATTAAGATGAATTTCAAGATTGATGATTTAGATAATTTATTGAGAAAAGTTGCTAAATTTAAAAATGAGAAAATTAAGAAAGATGCAGAAACAATGAAAAAAGAGATGGAGTCGACTATCGAAGTTGCTAGATTAAAAAATGAGAGAATTAAGAAAGATTCAAAAACAATGAAAAAAGAGATGGAGTCGGCTGACGATACGAATATACCAACAGGAATGCTGCCTGAAAGAGATAATATTGTAAGAACATTCGTTTGTGTTACTTATAGAATTAGAAACAAATATTATGAAGTTTATCGACAAATAAATTTTCTAAATTCACAATTTGTATTTATTGATCAAATGGAAGAAGAATAATTTTATATCCTAATATCTGATCGACCAGGATATCCATTCTGGTTGTTAATTTGTGACCCAACACAAAAATCACGGGGCTCAAACTATCCCCAAAAACTCAAATAAGGATTTATAATGGAAACTAAAAATAACAAAGAAAATTATAATTTATCAGAAATAGAGAATCTTATTGATAAAAAGGTTCTTGAGGCAAAATTAACAATTTCTGAAAAACGTCTGCAATTTTTAGTTTGGATAATGGCAGCCTTTCTAACATTATTTGGTATTATTTTCCCATTATGGCAAACTGATAGAAATACAGATAAAATTAATTCCGCTATAAGTGAAATGGAAAATAAATTTACAGAGCTTGCTGGCCTTAGATTAAGAAAACCAAATATTCAATGTTTTATTGATGGAAAAGAGTTAAATAATACAACTATTGAATTCAATCTACCCCAAAATCAAAGACAATGTACATTGCAAATAAAGAATACTGGAGATGCAGTAGCAGAAAACATCAAACTTTCGATATACTTTAAAAAGAATGAAAATGTAAGCCATTGGGAAAATAATGTATCATCCGATCTTGAAAAAATGGAACATTGCGATGAGCCTGAATATAATATTTATTATAGTCATTACTCTGATGATGCTCAATGGTATTTTCTTGATCCACAGGGTTCG
>CAZWGG010001068.1:0-1654 GCA_964633305.1 uncultured Bacteroidales bacterium | reverse complement strand
AATTACATTTTTTGTTTTATCGTCACAATTGTAATAAGTAACATCAATAGTAGCTTCTGTAGGGCCATAAAGATTAATCAGCGATATTTTTCGTAAATCAAATACCCGGTTGAACCGTGAAACATGATGTTCGAGCAGGGCCTCTCCACTGCAGAATACATATCGTAAATTGTTCCCGTTCAAATTATTATTGGCAATATTTTCACTATACTCTATGAACTCGCTTAACATAGATGGTACAAAGTGTATGGTTGTAATTCTATTCGTTTCAATAGCATTCCATATTTTTTGAGGGTCTTTTTCTTCTCCGGGATTTAGTAAATATAAAGAAGCACCCACTTGTGACCACCAAAACAGTTCCCAAACAGAAACATCGAAAGTGTACGTTGTCTTTTGCAGTATCCTGTCATCCTCTGTTAAAGGATATTGTTGTTGCATCCATATTAACCTGTTTAAAAGAGAATAATGCCGTATCAAAGTACCCTTTGGGTTACCGGAAGAACCTGAAGTAAATATGACGTAAGCAATACTGTCACTTGATGGATTTGTTAATTGTCCCGGGATATTTACTGGCTCGATATATTGAAGCTTTATACTAATTTCTTTATTTTCTTCAATTATATTATCTAATTTGGTATCAGGCTGTATCAATAAATGCTTAGCATTGCTATCTTTTAAAATGTAACGTATTCTTTCTTCGGGATAATCAGGCGATATAGGTAAATAAGCAGCGGCTGACCGGATTATCCCTATTACCCAAACCATCATTTCTATACTTCGGTTGGCTATAATTGCAACAATACTATTTTGAACTACCCCTAAACTTTTAAAATACAGGGCCCATTTTTTACTTTGGATGGCTAATTCTTTATAAGTGATTTGCTTAGTGCCGAAAGCCAATGCTATCCTGTACGGATGTTTTTCTACTTGTTCATCAAAAAAGTCACATATAGTCTTTTCACGGTTATATTCTTTAGTTGTATTATTGAATACGTGTAATATTTTTTCTTTTTCTTCAGGTGTTATTATTTCTATTTTCCCGGTTTGGATATCAGGATCTGTTAAAATATATTCAACTAAGTTTTTATAATAGTTAATAAATTTGTTAATAGTTTCTGCAGTGAATAAGGTTGTTCTGTATTCAAAAGTGCAGTGGATATGTGTATGTTTATTTTCGGCAATAAAATTAAGATCAAACTTGGCTTCACTTTTATATTGCACTTTTAAATATTCTTGATCATCTGGTTCTTTTTCAGAGGGAATAGCATCTTCAAAATAACTGAACATAACATCAAACAAAGGATTTCGGCTGGTATCCCGTTTAACTTTTAACTTATCGATTAAGTCTTCAAACTGATAATTTTGATTTTCAAAGGCTTTTACAACTTTATCTTTTAATGTGACAAAAAATTCTTTGAAACTGGAATTCTTATTTATGTTAACATATATGGCAAGTGTATTAACAAACATTCCTACTATGTTTTCAAAATCAGAATGTTGTCTTCCTTCAACCGGTATTCCCACTATTATTTCTTTTTGTCCCGAAAGCTTGGACAACATTAGAAAATATATTGATAAAAGAAACATAAAAGGTGTAGCATTCAGTTCATGTGCTAATGTTTTAATTTGTTTGGCCGTATTTTCATTAAGCATA
>CAZWGG010001067.1:0-1654 GCA_964633305.1 uncultured Bacteroidales bacterium | reverse complement strand
AAATGAAAAGCAAGACAATAACTATTAAGAGCCATGTATAATACTTTTTGTTCATATTCTAATACTCAATGCCTTCCCGACTTTTTATTTTTTTATCATAAGGATGTTTAATTTTGGTTATATGACTTACATAGTCTGCTATTTTGCAGATGTTTTCTGTGGCCCCACGTCCGGTTAATACCAGCTCAAGATTTTCGGGTTTATTTTTTATAAATTCCACCAATAGTTTTTCACTAATAAAGCCATCCCTTACAGAAATTAATATTTCGTCCAGTATTACTAAGTCAAAAAGTTCTTTATTTATAATTTGTTTTATAGTTTTAAGTCCTTCTTCAACTTGTCTCTTTAACTCATTCTTTTTCATTTCCTTATCACAAAATGGGTGTCCTTTGGCAAATCCATAAATTTTCGCCCCGAGTTTTCCTAAATTGTTAATTTCGGTATAGCCATACTTTTCCGGGTTTTTATGAAAATAAACATAACATACTTTCTTATTATGGCCCAATGCCCTTACACAAAGACCAACAGCCGATGTTGTTTTACCTTTTCCTTCCCCGGTATAAACATGAATTAATCCTTTTCGTTCCATAGGTTAATTGTAAATTTGGTTTATTAATTGTTCTACAACATCAACAAAAGTAATAGGAGTTGGACTGCACGCTTTTTCTGAGTAGATACTAAATATCTTTTTATTTTGTGTTGCATTAAGATAAGGATATTTCTCCCATGTTTTTTTTTCATCGTCTGAAACATTACCCATAGTAACAAGAACAATAACGTCTGGATTTCGCAATAGCACACTTTCTCTTGTTATTGTACCCCGTTTCATATCCGATGCTATGTTAGTTCCCCCGGTATACGTAATATAATCGTCCATAAAAGTATTTGGAATAACTGTAAAAAGGGGGTTGGCCCCAATTTCAAAAAAGATTTTCGGCTTTGTTCCTTTCGGAACCATGAGCATTAAACTATCTAAACGTTGGTTTTGTTTATTGACTATATCATTAGCTAACAATATTTTGTCTGTTAACCTTCCTATTTCTATGAATTGTTTACAAAGTCCGTCAAACGATTTAGGTGTTGAAAACACTTTAACTTTTATTCCTGCTTTCTCAAGAGTTTCAATAGTAGAAGACTTAGTTATTGTTGTAACCATAACTAAATCAGGATTTAGCATCACAACCTTTTCCATGTTTACATCAATAGCTGTAGCAACAACAGTTTTGTGGTCTTCTTTCGCATTAAAACAGTAACTGGTACATCCTATTAGTTTATCGTCTGATTCTAATAAATATATCATTTGCGTAAGTGAAGGAGCTAAAGAAATAATATGTGTGTAAGATTGTGAATACCCAATAACTCCATAAATAATAAGTAACGTTAATACTAGTAACCTGTTTACTAATTTCATTTTAATACAATTCTAAAAACCAATGATTATCTTTGAAATATGTTTTTCCCTTTTTAAATTCGACTGGGTATTTGAATATTGGACCATCATATACAAAGCTGTGATATTCACCGTTTTCAGCACATGGGTCTATTTTTTCAAGTTGTAAAATATCGTTAATAAAAATAGTATCCAGTTCGCATCCTAACCATTTATTGGGCAAATAATGATCGTTCACAGAAACTGTTAAAGCTTTAAATCCCG
>CAZWGG010001066.1:0-1654 GCA_964633305.1 uncultured Bacteroidales bacterium | reverse complement strand
TTTTCTGTTTAAAATCAAGTCCTACCCATGAACCATCCTGTTCATACGTTTCATAAAAACTTAGCCTGTTATTGTCAAATGCATTTTTTATGGGATTATCGGGTGTGCCATTTATTCCAATAGGTATCGCTTCTATTTTTTTGTTATCTGAAAAAACTTCAATCTCTGCAACATTTCCAAATGAGTTATCGGGACTGACATACCGGAAAAACCTGAAGTATTCAGGTTCTTTTATCAAAACTTCAGTGAATGTAGTTGACGGAGTGCTTGTAATTTTATGTAATATTCTTGTATTGGAAAAACCGGGATTGTCAGCAGCTTCAAACTTTCCTCCTTTCATTCTTTCTACGTAATTTCTTATTCTGGGCTTAATAGGATATTTTCTTTTCACAACTATTGATTGTAATTTATTTTTATCGGGCACTAAAAGTGTAACTTTACCGCTATCACTAAGAATAAATGGAGCTGCAACCGGAATAGTATTATTATCAATAAATACGGCAGGTAAATATACAAGTTTACCTCCGACATCTTTGAAGTTTACTTTCCCATTGTCAATTTTGCCCCAGCAAACCGGAACCCATTTAGCATTATCAAAAACGCATAAATAGGCCAGTATGGATGGAGTTGAAAAAGATTTTAGAAGTTTTACCTTTACATCGTGGCATTTCATATAATCTTTTGAAACATCAATAAAATTTCTGCTAATGAAAAGTGCCGGTAAATATTTCTTATCTTTCTCGATACTTGCAGGAACATCTTTCTGCATTTTATAGGTTATTCTGTAAACCTTTGGCAAGCCATAATCAATTCCCTCTATATTGTATTTGTCTATCCCATCTACCAGATAATCTATTTTCTTACCTTCTTTAGTAAAAGTTGCATACCATATATGGCTCATGCTTCTGTTTCCCCATTGTGGCACATAATCACAAACCAGGGGGATACCGAGCGAACGGCTGCTAAATGTAACGTAACTGACTATATTTTCGCAAACACCCCTGCGTGCCTCAATAAGCTCATTCAGTCCTAAATTAAAAGGATATATACAAAATTCATTGTCTAATATGATGTACTTATCTGTGGTTTCCTTAAGTTTGTTGAGGACTGCTGCAGGATTTGTTGAGTCGGGCACCTGCTTGCGTATCCACCCGTACTTTTTTAGTAAATATTCCCGCCAGTTTGTCAATGGTTCGTTTTTTATCCTGTATGGAAGTATATATTCACAAAATTCATCGAAAGTAAGATGTTTTGACCAAGGCATATTTTTCCAAACATAGAAAGCCAAATCAATGTTTTCAATGAGGTAATCTGCCTTTATGTTTTGAATATCGGGTAGTGATTTTATTTCTGACACACCAAATTTCCCGTAGTAGTTAGTAAAATTTTCTATAAGAGAATCCCGATCAGAATTTGTTACTATTCCCCTGAATTTTTCCAAACTATCGAATTGATGAAAAAGGTTCTTATATATTTCTATATCGTTTGAATAATATGAATTATACTGGTAAGGCATGTTTTCAATCAGAAAACACGCCGCCCTGAACTTTTCACTATCATTTTTATAATGTTTAAGAACTTTCTCCAATTGTTCCCTGTTTTTTCCTGCTTCTTTCAATGTCCTTTCCAGGGAAGGATTGGTACAATAAGCCGA
>CAZWGG010001065.1:0-1658 GCA_964633305.1 uncultured Bacteroidales bacterium | reverse complement strand
ACTTTTAACAAAAAAGGTACATTTATCTGTCTGAAATGAGGTGGATAAATGTACCTGGTACGCTTATACATTAGTTAGGCGCAACCATGGCTGACAAATAAGATGAATATTGCACAAAAAATAAAACAGACTTTTGACCCTTACTTTGTTGTCCCAATTGAAGCGTGGGAATCATTTGCAGAATTAGGGGAAATAATCGAAATTCCAAACAGTATAATTATTAAAGAAAACAATACTACTGAAAGATATTTACATTTTATACTTGAAGGTTGTGGCGGAATCCTATTATGGAATAAAAATAATTTTGTATGTATAGACCTGAGTTTTGAAGGTGATTTTTTTAGTGATTATATGTCATTTCTCAGCCAGACACCTACATCAATGGAAGTAGTAACCTTTGAAGCATGCAAGCTGTTACGCATCTCAAGAATACGCTTTGAGGAAATAAACGACATACCTGTTTATGGTGAAAAAATTCGCAGAGTTTCAGCAGAAGGGCTTTTTGTTCATAAACAAAATCAACAAATTAAAATGTTGACTCAAACTGCTAAGGAAAGATATCTTGAACTTCATACAACACAACCAAATATATTGCAAAGGGTTCCACAAAAATACATTGCTTCCTATTTGGGTATTACTCCGCAAAGCTTAAGCAGGATTAAAACAGGAATTACAACAGGATGATTACCATATGGTAATTGAAAAGAAGTTTTAATATCCGATTTTTGTAAAAAAAATTTGGCATGCAAAATTCAGTTGTTATTCAAACTTCCGATCTTACCAAGTACTACCGCTCATATCCGGGTCTTGTAGCGCTTGATCTTTCGATAATGCAAGGTGAAATTTTTGGATATTTAGGTCCAAATGGTTCTGGAAAAACCACAACAATACGTCTCTTGTTGGGATTACTTAAACCTACCGATGGAAATTTTTCTTTGTTAGGGAAAGATGTCGTTGGTCATCCGAAAGAATATTTTCAGGAAATCGGTTACATCCCCGGTGATATCAGTTTGTATAATGATTTAACCGGCAATCAATACCTAAGCCATTTCTGGAATTTAAGAAAAGGAAGAAATAACAAATCGAATCAGCGAATACTCACAATTCTTAAAGATAGGTTTAATATCGATTATAGCAAGAAAATAGGTGCATACTCAAAAGGGATGAAACAGGTTATAGGGATAATTCAGGCATTCATGCACCAACCCAAGCTATTAATTCTGGACGAGCCGACCAGCGGTTTAGACCCGATTATGCAGGAATTATTTTACGAGTTGCTGCTTGAAGAAAAAAAGAACGGGAATACAATATTCTTTTCTTCCCATATTTTAAGTGAAGTTGAACGTGTATGCGACAGAGTAGGTATCATCAAAAATGGGAAGTTGGTCTGTATCGAAGAACTTGAAAACAACAATAGTTTAATCGGTAAAAAAGTTTCGCTGACAACAACCTCACCAAAATTTTCGCAAATTATTCAACAACTAAGTGGTGTAAAAGAGTTAGTGGAAAATGAAAATAAAGTAGCGTTTTTCTATTCCGGCGAATTGAACCCGTTAATGCAGTGTCTTGCCTCCATAGACCTCACCGACTTTACCTGTGAATCACCAAGCATCGAAGATGCATTTTTCAAATTTTATAAAGACTAAGCCATGATTAAT
>CAZWGG010001064.1:0-1665 GCA_964633305.1 uncultured Bacteroidales bacterium | reverse complement strand
TTGTTTGAGGGGAGTAGTTTCCTTACCATTGCAGGTCTCCTTTTTCGACTAACAATACCATAATGTAAGACCCCTGTCAAATTTTTCTTTGAAATATAACATTGTAGGGGCTGCATTTATGCAGCCCGCATGGACAGCATAAATGCTGTCCCTACAAAAAACTTTTTTATCGTCGCAATCATTGAATTAACTGAAATATGAAACACATTTTTATCTGCTGTTGTTGTATTTTTGTTTTTTTGTGCATAATGTGTCTAATGTGATTAAGCGAAAAACACCCTTTAAAATAAGCCGTTTTAACAGGCGTTTTCCACAGCCAATCAACAAAATAACAACCCCAAAAACCGCCTTATTTTAAAGGAATTTTAAGTTGTTAGTCCCGTTTTGCACATTTGAAGGTTGAAATCTTATTGTGTGTAAGTGGGTAGGTTTGTAGGTGGGTAGCAAACAAAAACATCTTGCAGGCGCACTTACCCACTTACTCACTTACCCACGTACTCTTTATTTCCGGAAAGGGGTGGGGTATAATTAGAAATATAAGGTAGAAAAATGTCAACCAATTTCGGGGTGTAATATGCTAAAAACAAAAAAAGCAAAGAAAAATAAACAAAATCCGGCTAAAAAATTCATTTTAATAACACTTTCATTAGTAGTTATTGCTTCAATTTGTATCATATACTTCAACCAATCCGCTGAATTGTATCCTTATGTAAAGAATAAAAAATGGGGGCTAATGTCAAAAACAGGAAGAGTTATTTTTCCTCCTCAATATGATGGTATAAAATATTTTCTTGACAGAAAAGAGATGTTTTCTGAAGGGTTATGCATAGTGTATGTAAATAAAAAGTATGGCTATATTAATCGTTCAGGAAAACTACTTACTCCTCTTTTTGATTTTGCAGATAATTTTTCAGAAGGGCGTGGCTTGGTTAGTCTGGATGGAAAGTATGGATATATTGATAAAACAGGAAAAATCGTAATACCCCTGCAATTCGAGTATGCAGACAGTTTTTCTGATACCCTGGCATTGGTAAGGCTAAATAAAAAATTGGGATTCATTGATAAAACCGGAAAATTTGTTATTCCACCACAATTTGAAAATGCACGTGATTTTTATAAAGGCCTGGCAATCGTTTATGAATATGGGAAATGGGGTGGATATATCGACAAAAACGGAAAAATCACTTACAAAGTTTCCTGGGAAGAACTCGGTTTCTAAAATTAGTTTTTCTATACCGGCGTTATTCCCCGCTGCCCCCATACCGTAGGGGCGACGTGTTTGTCTTGGTTTTCGTAGAGACGCCCCTCTGGGGCGTCTCACCAAAAGGATTCTTGCCTGAGACGGGGCTGAGCCCCGTCTTTACAATTTTTAGTTTTATCCAGCAGGATATCGGGATAATGGGATATTGGGATTCCCTCCCCCTACTCCCCTCCCAATTCCACCAGCCTTTTCGCGCAGTTGCGCTGGATCTTTTTGTCCTCAAAATAATAGATATTTTCCCTCGGCTTCGCGTCAATGACGTCCTTGAAATACCTGAGCGCCTTTTCCCTTTCCCCCAGGTCGAAAAGCGTGTCAGCCAGGAAAAACTTCACCAGCAGCGAATCAGGGTCCTCCCGTATCGCTTCCTCGAGGTATTTTTTTGACATCTTCTTGTCGGGCCAGGG
>CAZWGG010001063.1:0-1667 GCA_964633305.1 uncultured Bacteroidales bacterium | reverse complement strand
AGTTCAACCGGGAATAATCGCTGGGTTTTGCAAACCGCTCATATTCCTATATATTACCGCCTGTGCTTTTTTTAAGGTCTACATTCCAATATTCTAATTTAAATCAAATATTTCTTTAATATTTTTATTTTTTAAAACAGATTCAATAATACTTTTTTTGTCAAAATCCTCAACAAAAGGACAATCCAAATATAATAAGGAATACTCTTTATCTAATATTTCATTAAATTGAGCCGCCTTTCTCTTAGATAATTGGTATATTCTTCTCTTGTGAGAAACATTAAATTGAAGGTTATGTGGATTAACCCAACCTAATTCTATAAAGCCTTTTGTTTTTTTATAACAACGACAAGTATTTTGTTTATTTATTAATCCGCAATTACTATTCATAAAACTATGCAAATTTTTTCGGGCTCTTGTTAAACATTGCCTAAAATTATCATAACTCATTTCAAGCATCTGTGCCGATAGTTTATAGTCTGTCTGAAAAATTTCGGAAAGTATATATATAATCCGCTCTTTCCGGTTTAAACACAGTAACATACCAGATATACATCCTATTTTTGCATCTTCAATAAATTCAGCTTTTTCAATTTGTTCTATTTCCGATAAATTATCATCAGGAATATTTCTCAAGGCATCTGCATAATCGTTGAAGCTAGTAATTGCATACTCCATGGGAAATTTTTTCATATCTAAAAAATGGTTTACAGTAATCCTGTACAGCCATGTCTTAAAGTTACTTTTAAACTTAAATTTCGATAGATTTGTTATTGCTTTTATCAAAACCTCCTGTGTTATATCTTCTGCGTCCTTGCAATTTAAAACCATCTTCCAAGCAATATTGTAAATATATGCCTGGTACTTTATAATCAGTTTTTCTAATGCGGTTTTATCTCCCGATAGAGATTTTTGAATTAAATCCTTCTCGTTCATCTATTATTGTATATTTATATTTTCCGATACAATATCATTGTAAAATGGGATTTAAGAAATATGAACCTATTATAATGGTAAATGTGCTAATGGTTCCATTTATAATTTCCACTACTAAAAGTTTATTAGGGTAAGTTGACTGAATCCACATATTCCAAAATCTTGGGTAAACTCTTACAGTAGTAAATAAAACTGAAATGATTATTGCTGTTTTAAAGGGCAAAAAAGGTAAATAATCCTTAAAGAAAAGATATCCGAATGTTAATATAAAGACTTCTACCTGAGTGCCTAGAAACATCGACAGCAAATATCTTTTCTTGTTTTCCCAAATCCGATAGCCCGGTAATTTCTTATCTTCAGCTTCTTTATACATACTTGCTACAAATGGATTTTGATATAAAATCCCGACAATAATAAAGTGAATAGCCCCGATTAATAAACCTAAAATTAATGTTGTACTTAAAGTATTCATTTTCTATAATTTTAATTAATAATTACTTTTAGACTCCTTTAAAGTTTATTTGTGACAAAATGGTTCTGTATTTTGCATTGGCGGTAACGGTAAATTGTATGAGTAGTGGCAGATTGCATGCCACTTCCCTGTCAAACCGTTACGCAGTTTGAGCGGGATACAAACCTTGATATTTAGCACTTGCCCTGCCATTACTTATACAAAGTGTTGAACTAAATCCCTACGGGATAGCTTTTTTCAAAAAAAATATAATTGTTTT
>CAZWGG010001062.1:0-1670 GCA_964633305.1 uncultured Bacteroidales bacterium | reverse complement strand
CTCACAGGAACAACATTATCTTGTTCCCATTGGATTTTCCAAAGCTTTGAAATATGCTTTGTGTTTAAATCTACTTTATATAAATCGTAATAATATTCTCTCCCAACGATTTGTTCCCCGGATTCATTTCCCATACCTCCGAATATGTATATGGAATTAGTCTTTTTCAAATATCCGACAGATGAAAAGTAACGGGGCGATATAAAATCGCCTGTAAAACTTTCAAGCGTTTCCCATTCTTTTTTATCTAAATCGTAAGAAAAAAAATCCTTGCTATAGTGCATATTTCCAAACCCCCCAAATATGGTATATTGCCCTGAAGATGAACCGAAATAAGAGCCATGATGATGTAATTGGGTGGGTAGTTGGTCATAACTTTCGACAGTCCATTGATAAGTATCTAAGTCAAGGCCCGCTACAGTAGGCCCATCATAGGGAGTATCATAATACACTTCATAAGAATATAATTTGTTATGATTTGTATCAATAAAATTTGTGCCTAATATAAGTTCTACAGGGTATTTTTCTTCAAAAACCTCAGTTTTAGTTTCTCCTGATCTGACATTATATATCTGCAATGAGTCCTGGTTGAAATAATAAATTTCTTTCTTTTTGGGATTATAATTAGCGCCGGCTACTGCTTTCGACTCAAATGAAACTTTATATCTCCAATGGTATGCGTCATTTATTAGCCATTCCGGATTAGAAACTTCGCCAATGGCTTTACCGTCTCTGTCATGAACAATATTGCCTTCATTTTCTTTCAATGGAAAAAAGTATTTCTTTTTATTGCCAACAGAAAGGTCTTTTATAGCGAAGGATGGCACATCTATAATGTAATCGCTTTTTCCGAAAAGAATGATTGGATAATATGTATCAGGAAGGTCTGCGCCCCCTGCAATAAATGTTTGGTTGTGAATAGTCAGGTTAATAGAATCACTTTTTAGGTTGAATGAGATTTTCATTTTAAACCAATGCATATTAAGCAATTCTTCTTTATCCATTTTTACATCAATCAGATTTTTTTTTCCTTCTTCGTTAAATTTAAAAGAAAGGCTACTGCCCTGCCCATCATAGAACAGATTATAGATTCTGTTGCTTCCCTTATTTTTGATCCGTATAATATATCCAATCGGTGATGCAGGATAGAGAGACAGATTAAACTCAATAGTAAAATAGTCCGAAAATGCAGCAGTCTTATCTTCGAAAACATTATAGGATGTCCGTTTATCTATTGGTTGTTCACCACCATGAAACTTTAATCCTCCCAAGAAAGATTCTTTCAGGGCTAAAACGCTTAGAATTGAAAATATACACCAATATAGTTTTAACGACATAGTTTAATTTCAATACTTCGAAAGGACAAATTCTGCTCTAATGCGGAATTTGGGATAATGTATTTTTACAGTAAAGATATTAAAATTCTACATGAAGAAGCAAAATGAATTTTTACCGGCTACATTGGTTGTAATATCGGGCCTCAGTATTTATGTTAAGTGCTGTTCAATTATTCTATTTAACCCCAATATTATTACGTATGATATAAAGCGGCCCTGCTCCTACTCCGTAACCGGCTGCGGTTCAGGCGCACGGTTGACGGCAAAAGAATGAGGTTGTCTCAAAAGATAAATATTTTTTGTTCTTTCTCTGTGTACCTCCGTGGAACTTCC
>CAZWGG010001061.1:0-1672 GCA_964633305.1 uncultured Bacteroidales bacterium | reverse complement strand
CGGTTCCATCTGACAACGGCTTTAGCCCTCATGAGCTTTTGCGAATAATTAAAAATTAAAATATAAACAGATGAAAAAGATGAAAACAATTATTAAAAATATATCACTAATCGTATTTGGTATAGCGATGATTATATCATCATGTACAGATGAAGAGACCCTGAATCCACAAATATCTATTTTAGATCCGGCAGATTCTACATTAGCGGATGCAACCGGGTATCCTGATGATCTGATCTTTGTCCAGGGAATGGAATTAAGCAATATCAAAAGCATTGTTTTTGTTGCAGGCGATGTTGAAGTTCCCGTGGTTTTTAGTCCGACACTCAACTCTGATAAAATGATTATGTTTAATGTACCTTTTGATGAAACACTAGGTAGCGTGTTTGGGATGCAAGAAGTAGTTCTTACTAATAAACAAGGCAAAAGCGTTTCACACGCTTTTGAAATACTTCAACCGGAGCCCGAAATCACAGGTTTTAACCCGGAGAGGCCAAAGGCAGGAAATTCAACTATAATTTCTGGAAACTGGTTTCAAAATTTAACTTCTGTTACTTTTGCCGGTAATTCGGTTGAATATTCGCAGCTATCCTCAAGTGAAATTTATATAGAGCTACCTGATGGGGCTGTACCAGATAGCGTTGAGGTTACTACAACTGTAGGAAGTGTTAAAGAATATCTTGATGTTGATCTGGGGTTTAATATCATTTTATATAACGATTTTGATGGTGGCGGTCTGTTTGCTAATAATATGAATTGGTCTACTAATGGTGACCTTGCAGCAAATCCTGTTACTTTTCCTGATGTTAATGGTATTGATGGTAATTATATTGAAATAGTTTGGGACGGCTCAACAGCCAGCGGATGGGGTAACTGTCATCCAAACACTAATGGCAATCCTGGTATTGAAGAAACCGATCCTGCTAATGTTATCTTTGTATTTGATATTTATTGTGTTTCTTCTGAAAATGCAAGAGTAGAAATCCAAATTGACGATCTATCAGGAGCTAACTGGGCATTAGCTTCTGAAGGGTTTACTGCTGATCAGGTTGGTAAATGGGTTACCATTGAAATGCCAACGGTCGATTTCAAGACAAATTATGGTGGTGGCGAAGCTACTGGCGACATGGATTTGCAAAATATTACAACGATTAAAATTGCAGTTCCTGAATGGACTGGTGCGGATACTCCTGTAGTATTAAGGATTGATAATATGAGATTCTGGGAGTACTATTAAAAATAAAAAAAGAGACCGACTTTTTAAAAGTTGGTCTCTTTTTATTTTTTACGATTGTTAAAAAAAGTGCTGTCTGGAAAGTATTTTTGATAGCTTTTTTGATTATTGGAATGTCTAACAATGGCAATTGTGATAGATTCTAAAACAAATGACTGGGGGAGCACTTCAGTCACATCCTATCCATCCATCTATATTTGATGGATTACGCATTTGTTCAGTTCTTGATTTATAGAGATACCAATACAGACAGAAGGAGAGTGCAGTTGTATATAATAGATATTGCTGATGTTGAAGATCCAAAGGTTCAAGTAACTATAGTTGAAGGTCAATATACAACCTTTGTCATTCCTTTCAGTGAATTAGGCAATAAGGATACGGTAAAAGAATTTGATTTCCAAAATGTTGCTGATGCAGCAGGATCTGATTATATAATAT
>CAZWGG010001060.1:0-1674 GCA_964633305.1 uncultured Bacteroidales bacterium | reverse complement strand
TGAGAAATGGGCAGGGGAATTATTTATTAAAGAAAACCTGGAAAGCAAGCTAATTGTTCCCCGCACAGGTGATGTTTTTAAATTAATATAAAATCATTTTTGTTTTTCAACTATTCAACAAAATAGTATATTTGTGCTACATATTACTAAAAAGTAACACAATGTCGGTTAAGAGATTTGGAGTATCACTTGAAAATGAAATTCTTCAGCAATTAGTTTCGTTTGTGTTGGTAATTCAATTTCCGAATAGATCACAGGCAATACGTTATTTGATTGAAAATAATATGGTGGAAAAAAAATGGAAATGTAACAACGAAGTTGCAGGAGCTATTGTCATTGTATACGATCATCATAAATTCGATATAAACAATAAGTCGAATGATTTGCAGCATAATTTTCACCATATAATTTTATCTACACAGCATATTCATTTAAATCACGACTTATGTTTGGAGACAATTGCCTTGAAGGGTAAAGCGCAAGAACTTACTGAACTGGCAGAAAAAATAATAGCCCTTAAAGGAGTAAAGCATGGTAAACTGGTTATGACTGCCTCCGATTCGCACAAATAAGCTTATTTTAACGGTAATACAAAAATTCAACATTTTGCTAAATTTTTTTTATAATTAACTATTAAAATTTTTTTGGAAGATAAGTAACACAAATTTTAAAAAAATAACACAAAAGAAAATGAAAAATTCAATAACAACCCTAATAATATTACTTATTCTTTTGGATAGTTATGGTCAGTCTCTAACTAATGATACATTACACATTAATGAAGTAGTTGTTACAGGAACAAGGGTGGAAGTTTCAAGACGAAATGTCCCTTTAACGGTTTCTGTCATCAAAGAAAAAGAGCTTGAAGAAAGCGGAGAATCTGCAATTTTGCCGGTTATTAGTGAGCAAATTCCCGGAGTATTTGTAACCGAACGGGGCATAACCGGGTTTGGTGTAGCCGACGGAGCAGCAGGACAAATAAACATACGGGGGTTAGGAGGCTCTCCAACAACCCAAGTATTGGTACTTATAGACGGACATCCCCAATTTATGGGGATGATGGGGCATCCTTTACCGGACGCATACGTAACTTCTGATGCCGAGAGGGTTGAGGTAATAAGAGGCCCCGGATCAATTCTTTACGGATCAAATGCTATGGGGGGAGTTATTAATATTGTAACTCACAAACAAAAACAAGATGGTATAAAATTCAACTCTAATATACAATATGGTTCTTTTAACACTCAAAAATATATGGCCAGCATTGGTGTCAAAAAAGATAAAATTAATGTTTTTGGTTCTGTTAACTATAACCAAACCGATGGTCACCGTGATACTTCCGACTTTTCTATTTTAAATGGTTATTTTAAAGCAGGATATGATTTGAATACAGCTTTCAAAATTACAGGTAATTTCAGTTTTGCTAATTATGATGCCAATGATCCTGGACCTGAAGATGCTATTGCAGGCTACCAAATTGATATTTTACGTGGGGAATCATCTGTTTCACTTGAAAATAGTTTTGATTTTGCCAAGGGAGGGCTGAATATTTATTATAATTACGGTGAACACAAAATATCTGATGGATGGCATTCGAATGATGAAAATTATGGGATTATTTTCTATCAATCATTTCAATTGCAAGATTTCTATCAATTGGAGGCAGTTCAATAG
>CAZWGG010001059.1:0-1676 GCA_964633305.1 uncultured Bacteroidales bacterium | reverse complement strand
ATAAAAATATTTTGAATTACTGGATTTTCGAAAGACCTACTTTTACTTTTATTCCAACTCTTTTGAATTTCTTTTCTATCAATCTTTCCCATACTATTTCGCGGTAATATTTCTATTTCAATTATATCAACGGGAATTTTATATCTATCTAGTTTCTGAGTAAGTATTCCCATCAAATTCTCAATTAAATTATTATCATCATAATTTTTATCTCTACATATAAATAAAATAGGAACTTCACCCAAATGCCCCTTGATATCTTCAACTCCTATACAAGCACATTCATTAATAGCTGGTAATTCTAGTACAATTTCTTCAATTTCAGCTGGAGATACTTTTTCTCCACCTACATTTATGACATCGTCTATACGTCCCAGCATATAAAAAAATCCTTCATCATCCTTCCAAACAAAATCATTAGTCAAAAACCAACCATCTTTAATAGTCATCTCAGTTAATTTGGGACATCCCCAATACCCTACCATTTGCATATTCCCTCTTATGGCCAATCTTCCACATTCACAGGGACCCGCCCCATTAATAATGCTATCATTATCTAAATTTAGAATTTTCGTTTCGATTATATCTAAAGGCTTTCCCATTGATTCAATCTTATTATTCTGTTTACTTATATTCAGAAAAAAACATCCTCCACTCTCTGTTGAACCCCACGTATTATGAATTTCTGTATTAGGTAATAATCCAACTAATTTTTTTCTAAAATTAACATCTACTGCTCCAGCACTAAACTCTATATATCTCAATTTTCCAAAAATACCTGCTGCTGCTGATTCGCCTAACTGTTCAATCATCATTTTCATAGAAACAGTAACACAGGCAAATCCAGTACAAGAATGCTCTGTTATATTTTTACAAGTTTCTTTTGAAAAAGATAATCCATTCTGCAGTACGATAGTTGCTCCCAATAGAATGCAAGCTCTCATTACCCTGAGTCCAAATGAATGACTTAAAGGTAATGAGAGTAATACAATATCATCAAGTGTCATTCCTATACCATTGATAGTATTAAATGTATTAACAATAATTCCAGTCTTATTATAAATAGCACCTTTGGGGGTACCCGTAGTACCTGTCGTAAAAATAAGCTCACAGATTGTCTCATCTTGTATTTCCTGTTCAAAATCGGTAGTTACTTTGTATCTATAAAACTCTATGCAATTAAAAACATCATCATAGCATATTGTAGCAATCTCCTTATAAACTTTTTTACTACTATTCAAGAAATATTTAGCAGCTGTAATTTTTATAATATTTAGCAAGCTTTCATGCTTTATTGTTCTATCTATTGGAACAGTAATAGCACCAACATATTGAACTGCTAAAAAACAAATGACATACTCAGGTTTCCCTAATGCACTCAATAAAACTCTATCTCCTTTTTTAATTCCCAGTGAAACTAAGTAACTGGAAACTGCCTCTATTTCTTCAAATAATTGATGGTATGTATATTTTTTGTCCTTATAAATCAGTGCCATCTTATTTGGCATTTGTTTCTTGTGTTTATCAATATAATCTATAATACTATTCATTTTTTATCCTTTCTTTCAACATTAAAAATATCTAATAATCAAATTATGTTTTGGAATTTATTTAGAAGAATTATATACATTTCATAAGTTTGGTAGATAGTTTTTCAATTGTCTCATTTTCATATA
>CAZWGG010001058.1:0-1680 GCA_964633305.1 uncultured Bacteroidales bacterium | reverse complement strand
TCTACTCCCAGGATTATCTCTCAGTATTGAAAAATAAAACAGATTATGATTTACTATGTGGCGATCCGCTAACAAATAAATATGGAAAAGTGACCGCTGTAAAAATTGTATATGATTTGAAGAATGATAGTTTGTATTTTTTAAGTTCTCACCGGTATAAAAACCACTATGTCTTTTGTGAAGACAAATTGAATTATATTGCTGGAATGGGAAATTTTTTCAAAAGAAACTATTCAAATGGTCCTGAGAAAAAATACCTGCTTGCCAATATAAATTATTTTCAGACGATTGATAAGTATGTAATTGACTTATCTCCAATAGATCTTATGACAGCAGGACAAATTAGGCTTAATAGACAAAATTAATGCTCATATGCATAATAAAGCCAATAACAATATAGTTTTGGTGGATTTGAAAGCGATGAATAAAAAATTTGCATTTACTGTGGTTCAAAAAGGACGAAGAAAAATGGCTCAAATCGTGGCATTCAAAACTACAAGTGTTATGACTGCAACCGCCAGTTTTTAGGTGGAAATCGAATCAATAATCAAGTTCTCTGGCAAGAATATACTGAAGGGAAACAAACTTATCTTCAGCTGTCAGAGCGATATGGTGTCTCTATTCGGACAATCCAACGAAGACTTGATAAAGTTGAAGTAAAACAAACTTTCCATAAAGCAAAAGATAGTATTATCATGATGGATACCACCTATTTTGGAAGAGACTTTGGAGTAATGGTATTTAAAAGCACCGAAGGTCAACATTTGTATTGGAAGTTTGTAAAATATGAGACCATAAAAGAGTACGTCACAGGTATTGATTATCTCAAATCACAAGGAATAAATATCAAAGGGATTGTGTGTGATGGAAGAAAAGGACTTTTTCATGCGTTGCAAGATTACCCTATACAAATGTGCCAATTTCATCAAGTGGCAATTATTACCAGGTACATAACCAGGAAACCGAAGGTTCAGGCTTCGATTGAATTGAAAGAACTTATTTATTTGTTGACACAAACTGATAAAGAAAGTTTTTTCGGTGCACTTGATCAATGGTATGCCAAGTGGGAAGGATATGTAAACGAAAGGGCTACTAATCCTGAAACTGGAAAAAGCAGATATGTTCATAAAAGACTACGAAGTGCATATAGAAGTTTGGAAAGAAATAAAGCATATTTATTTACTTGGTATGACAACATGGAACTGGGTTTACCTAATACAAACAATCAACTTGAAGGGACATTTACCGACTTAAAAAACAAATTGCGTAATCATAACGGACTAAGTCGCAAACGAAAAGAAAAGTTTATAAATGGGTTTTTCAAGGCATCTGCTCTCAAAGTATCATAATAAAAGAAAGCTGACATTGGCCAGCCTTCTGATACTTCGATCGATCAAGATATTCCTGACAGGTTGCTCCCCAGCAGAGCCTGTTTCCGCTTACCTGATGTGCAATTATATTAAAATAAACTTTGGATTTAAAAAAAAGTAATAAATAAAAAGCATTAAAAATGTCCATTACTCAATAATCAATAAAAAAAAGCATTAGAAATGTCTATTACGCCCAATATTATTAGAATTTTATTTATTTGCACAATGTTTCAATTTTATGCTTGCCAACGTTTTGCGGTATGAAATCGTTGGGGATTGCGGGCTACTTTCCTGTCCAGTTACACCGAAC
>CAZWGG010001057.1:0-1684 GCA_964633305.1 uncultured Bacteroidales bacterium | reverse complement strand
CTCAACTTCCAACCAAAGATAAGAGCGATGAAGAAATAAAAAAAGCTATTGAGGAAGGAATAAAAAAGGCTAAAAAATAATTTTATATCAAATAATTTACTACATTTACTTTATCTCTCGGACAAAAATATTGGGTGAAAACCCATGAAACCCGGTTAGTTGTTCCGAGAGGCAGCTTTCCGGGTTTAGCTTTTTACATTATCGAAAATTGACTTTTGATTTATAATATTAAGATGAAAAATATGTGTAAATGGGGTACAATAAAAGTATTAGATATTCCAGCCCATCCTAGCTGGAAACGTTATGTTATAAATGGATGTAAAAAAATTGATGTAGATTCGTGTATTGCTGATATTGTTCAAGCATTAAATGATAGTGGCATTTCAACAATAGCTAGTTGTTGTGGACATAATCATGGGCCTGGAATAATAAGTCTTCAGGATGGCAGACAAATGATATTAATTAATGATATGAATGAAGCACTTAATTTGATAAAAATAGCGCGAGAGCGAGGGATTGCCTGTGCGGAATGACTTGCGGGCAATTAACCCTAACGTTCGAAGCGTATGCGTAGTGCTGTAACGTAGTGAGGCACGAGTACGCATTCGACTTTAGGCATTACGTATACGCTATGTTAGCACATGCGTCACGAGAATTTGTAAAACTTAAATAGATTGGTATGACAAAAGAAGAATTATTGAAGGATTTTTACAATAAAAAATTGACTTCATATATTAGTTGGCCTACTTATAGGCGATTAGCCGAGGATTATTTCAATAATTCTTTGCCCAATGGAGAAGATTCGAACGTTAGCACCAATAAAGGTGCGAAGGAAGTTTGCCCTGAATGTGGGTCTAATAATGTAGGATTAATTGCCGATTGGAAAACAAGAGTTTGTTTCGAGTGTAAACATAATTGGCACACTGGTCACACCTGACCGCTCGATGCGGTATTGGTGCTATCGGTTGGGTATATGTGTTGTACGCCTGACCAAAAAGTTTAAATTAAGTACGACACTTCATTGGCGTATAACATATATACCGTGTTATGCACCGACTTTATTTTAATCAAAATGAGAGAAACAATGTTTAGAGTGCTGATGCACACAGGGCAATATGTAGATACAAATCTACTCGAAAAAGGAATTTATTCAACAAGTAGACCAACACTATACAGTAAAGATGCCACTATCGAAGGATTAGAGCAACAAGGTAGAATGATGAAAGATATGACAGGAGAATTATTCATATCTGAAAAATACTTTGAAAATCTAAGACTATGCAAATTGGTAGATGTGTCTTTAGTTGGTGCATAACGGTTTCGCGTGTATGAGTAGTAATATTACGTATTTAACGACTAAAATTTAATAGAATGAAAACATTAAAATTTGATGGACAAGAAGTAGCAATTTCTGATGAGGAACTAAGCCAAGATGTATTTAATATTGACTTTGGTGGTGCTATGATGGTACAATTTACCAAGCAAGAAGACGGTACATTTAAGCCGACAAATGCGATGAATGGATGGGGGGATAACTGCTACCAAGAAATTGCGGATAAAGAAGTAGTAATTGAGTAATATTATTACTCATACACATTGTTGTGGTGTCGTTTTAATGCACCACAACGCTCAAAAATATGCGACGGAAAAATTTAAATATATTATTATGTTTGAGAATAAAAAC
>CAZWGG010001056.1:0-1688 GCA_964633305.1 uncultured Bacteroidales bacterium | reverse complement strand
TGAAAAAATATGTATTTAATACAAAAAATGATGCTATATTTTTGATTTCAAATAACCGATGTTTAAAAGTACTTTAAGTATTGGAGGTTAAAACCGACAAAAATGTCACTTTCCCCATCAATTTTTGTTATCTTATCTTCATTATTATAGAGGTTTAGCTTATCTCCTATCTTATATCCCCCGGATAAAAATACACCTACATGTTTGAAGGTTTTAAATCCAAGCTTCAGGGCTATATTGCTTTGCCTTTGAACTATGTGGTTATAAGAATATTCATTACCTGAAAAAGAAACAGACTCGCTGTAAAAATAAGTGTCAGATCCTTTTTGTACAGAGTTATAATGGAGCGTTAATCCTAGTTTATCAGTAAAATTGTAACTAATAAAGCTATTTGTTTCATCAAGCATAACTTGAGAAAAATAAATATCAATTTTAGGGGTAACTGACCACTCTATACCAAATAAAAGAGGGGCCCCAGCTGCCATAGTTACATTTTTGTTTGGCTTATATCTTAACTGAATAGCAGGTACCAGGGTTGTATTTTTAGCGTTTTCCATATTATCTTCATAATACACTCCAAATACTGTTAAGCACCATTTAAGATTAAAACTATGTGAAACCATTGCAAAAAGCCTTTGAGTGTTTCCGACATCATCAAAAAGAGTATTTGATTTTCCTGCTAACAGCCTTTCATATAATATGGTAATTCTCCATTTATTAAAATTGTATTGTAATGGAACCCACAATTGGTTAAATCCCATTACAGGATCATTTAGTGAGTCTTTTTCCGACATGAAATAATTCCTTGAATAGCCAGTTCCAAGCATTGCTGTAAATCCTCCTTTAGTTACAACAGGTAAATACAATTCTACGGCATTATTTGTTTTTGATAAATCTGTATTTGTTAAACCGAAATCGGAATTAATATATGCCTGATACGCTCTTATTGTAAGGTTTTGACGTAACACCCATATCGATATTGCATCGGTATAAGGACTATTAGCAGATATAAAACTGCTGCCGGTATCTACAGCCCAGTAATCGTTTGTTGTTTGTGCAAAAAGCACATGCGAGTAAAAGAACGGTAAAAATATTATTATTTTCTTCACAATATTGAATTTTAAAATGAATAAACTGCTCCTAATTTCAAAATGAGATAACTCTTATGATTTAAATTTTTTACAAATGAAATTACTATTTATCAGCTAAAAGTCTCACTGATGGAGTAGCAGGTCTTACATTACAAATCAGGAGGGAAAAAATAGTCTCACTATTCTGAGACGTCTTTTAAATACTGACTTGGAGTGTGTCCTGTGGCTTTTTTGAATACCCTGTTAAAAGTTGCTTTTGAATTAAAACCGCAATCGTATGCAATTGCTATAATTGTTAGATTTTTGTTTTCAGGGTTCCTGCATTTCTCTTTAAACTCTTTTATTCTGTAATAATTTATGAAATCAAAGAAATTTCGGTTTAATTTGCTGTTAATGATATTAGAAAGATATTCAGGGGAAACATTTAAATCATTACTAAGTTTTGTAATATTTACTTCAGGTTCGAGATATGGTTTTATATTGTTCATATAACCCAGTAAAGAATCAACGAAAGTGTTTGGTGTGTTATCTGTTTTTTTAACAGGGTCCGGATGGGTAGTCTTATCAAGATCAATAGTTATGGCATTGGATGAAAAA
>CAZWGG010001055.1:0-1691 GCA_964633305.1 uncultured Bacteroidales bacterium | reverse complement strand
TATACAATATTCAAAGTAACTGAACCAGCAATGCACCTTTAAATGGATACTAAAGAAGAAAATATAAAGTTATATTCAAAAATTGAAACTTTACAAAATAAACTTCCGTATATACAGCCATAACCAACAAACAAAACAATGAAAACCGGGAATTCAGAACTAAAAAACCACCTACTCTTTAAACTGTGGTATGTATTAGCTAAGCTAAGAACTTTTAATAAGAAAGTAATCAATTATATTAATTCATAACAAATAACGCCGTAAATAGGTTTAAAATAGTATTAGCAATGCAATGGCAGCTACTAAAACATCACAACAAAAAACAGGATTAAAACTATTATACAATCCGTGGATTGTCAATAAACCTAAACTAGGAGCAACCCCATATTACAAAACTCCTGAACAACTCGAAAAAACTTTCGATGAATATTTTAATTTCTGTTTAAATAATGATTATCCTTTAACTATTACAGGTTTAACTTTGTACGCTGGTTTTTGTGATAGACAGGCTTTAGATAGTTATAGTGAAAAAAACGAGGTTTTTTCCCTCATAATAAAAAGAGCTAAATCAGTTGTTGAACATAAGTATGAGCTAGGTTTGCACAATACAAGCACCGTGACGGGATCTATCTTTGCTTTAAAGCAGTTTAAATGGATTGACAATCAAAAGATTGATATAGGCCTTGAAAACCTCGTTAAAGCCCCTGAATTAAACGAAGATCAGATAAACTCCATAGCTGACAAGGTTTTAGCTAAATTATAACCTGGTTTTGTTTAATGTTTAAAATCAAATTTTAATCACATAACGGTTAAACAGAATTGAAAACCTTTATAACGTGTTACTATACAGCACGTTATTTTTGTTGTCGTATAATTAACATTATGTTAAATAGAGCTTTTTACATATGTCTATACATCACTGATACCATACGATACACAGTTATAGAACCATATAACGGTAGTGTAAATACACGTTAAAATACATACAAGCAATAACAATGTAGGGGGGTATCTCAGGAACGGCTGCTATGCTCATCCCCACAGAAAAATCCACAAATTCTAAAAAGAGTTCAAAAAAATTTAGGAAAATACAAAAAAGGTCTCCGAAAACACGAGGGAAACACTTTTGTGAAAAAATAAATGTTCAGGTTGTGAACGTTGTGTGAGTAGGTTCATGGGGTATTTTTATAATGTTCAGGGTAAAAATATGTTCAGCAAAGTTTGTGAAATGAACATTTTTTCACTATATTTGAAACAAAATAATATTAATAAAAAATGGAAGATTTTAAAATTATCAAAAATTACTTAAAAGAAAGAATTGAAATTGATTCTTTGCCTGATGGATTCGGTAAAGGAATGAGTGAAGGTACTATTAAACATAAAAATAGCGATGTATTAATGGCACTTGCAAGATTAGAACGTGCGCTGGAAAAACAATCGAACGAGAACGCAATATTACCTATATCGCATGTTAGAGGTTCATTGCTGCCTCGTAAAAAGTATTATTGGCCTGACACAGAAATGGCAAATGGCTCAGGAGACTTCACCCAGTCATCAAAACTTATTGCTTTATCTATCCAAACGCTTGGTAAGTTAATACAAGATTGCTTTCAGGAACCAGAACAATGACCACTAACTAATTTATATATGTAAAATGACATCATTAGAACTTTTTATAAAAGAAAAAGAAG
>CAZWGG010001054.1:0-1696 GCA_964633305.1 uncultured Bacteroidales bacterium | reverse complement strand
GGCGTGAATGCCTGCGACCATTAATTACAGATATGCATACCGATTGTATTAAATGCTTTCTTGAACAGGCAAATAAATTACTCTATAAATATAACATACCTGATGACATTGCCCGGGATATTGTTGTAAGGTTCAGGTTGTTTATTGATGAACACAAAAATATAACAGCGCCTGAAGCATCGTGCTTTATGCACCGTTTAATTAAAAAAGCAACGCAGGTAGAAGACCCTTACAAAAAAGAAAAAAAGGATTATAATGAATTATTATTAAACATGGAAGTTGAACTTAGGGATATAATTATAAAATCGGATAACCCGTTCCAAACAGCTTTACGGTATGCCCTGGCAGGCAACATAATTGATTTCGGACCCCCAAATACATTTGATGTTTTCAAAGCTTTGTCGGCTGCAGTGTCAAAAGAACCGGCAATCGACCATTCATTTGAATTAAAAAAGGCATTAAAAAATGCATCCACAGTTTTATACCTTGGAGACAATGCCGGGGAGATTGTGTTGGATAAGCTGTTTATTGAAACCATTGGCCATCCCAATCTCTACTTTGCCGTTCGAGGAAGTAACATTATCAATGATATAACAATGGAAGATGCGGAAAAAACCGGCATTACAAATATTGCAAAAGTTATTTCCAATGGTTACGATGCCCCTTCAACTATTTTAAACCGGTGTTCCCCTGAATTTATAAAAGTATATAAAGAAGCCGATGTAATTATTTCCAAAGGACAGGGAAACCTTGAGGGATTGATAGATGTAACCGACAAAAATATTTTCTTCCTGCTTATGGTTAAATGCAATGTGATTGCAGAAATGATTAATGTACATGAAAAGAATGTTGTTGTATTAAATAATCAGAAAATTCAGCACCCTGTAAATACTATTGCAAATTGTAAAAAGTATTCGCTTATTGATAACCCTTCTTAATATTTTAAATGAAAATTGCCATTACCAGCGGGAAAGGGGGAACAGGGAAAACGACGGTAAGCACTGGTTTATTCCATATCCTGACAAAATACATGAAATACAATGTACAGCTATTGGACTGCGATGTAGAGGAACCTGACTGCCACATATTTATTAAGGCATCGGAAACAGCCAGGTTTCCTGTAAACATATCTGTTCCGGTGATAGACCCCGAAAAATGTACTTTTTGTGGTAAATGTAAAAATGCCTGTGCATTTAATGCCATTGTTATGTTGCCCCCTGTAAATTTTATAGAAGTTAATGAAAGTTTATGTCATGGATGCGGGGCTTGCACATATGTTTGTCCTGAAAATGCAATTTCGGAAAAAAATGTAGAAATAGGCGAGATAGCTCATTTTGATTATTATGCCAAAGACGAATTTATTGAAGGACGGCTGAAAATTGGCAAAGCTTTGCAAACTCCTGTTATCAGGGAAACGATTAAACATGCCAAAGAGAAAGGCATCATATTGTTCGATTCCCCGCCGGGAACATCATGCCCAGTGGTTGCAACGGTTTCAAAAGCTGATTTCGTAGTTATGGTTACCGAACCCACACCTTTCGGGTTACATGATTTAAAACTAATGGTCGAAACAGTAAGGCAACTTGGCAAAAAACACGGGATAATCGTGAATAAGGCTGGTCTCGACTATAAGCCCTTGTGTGATTATATTCAGCAAAACAACATTTCCCTAATCGGTGAAATACCCTTCAGGAAA
>CAZWGG010001053.1:0-1699 GCA_964633305.1 uncultured Bacteroidales bacterium | reverse complement strand
ATTTACAATCAGTAAACTCCTCATTTTCAATGCTTAGAAAGCCTTGTCTTTGACGCTTTCTTATCAAAGACTTTAAAAAATAGGAGTTTTCTGGCAGGCACTAATTAATAAGCATGAATAAATTAATAAACTCAATTTTTATTTGTATTCATTCAAAAAACAAAGAATCCCATAATAAACAAACTATATATTTAATTATATTACTATAAATATAGTTTGTTAATTAAAAAATTAATTATATATTAGCATCCAAACTATTATTTTTCAAATGGTAAAAGATTGTTAGAATGACAAATAAGAAATATTACACATATTCTCCTGAGAATCTTTTATTTACTCAGGCATATAAAAATATCCGGCAAAAGTATATTAAAAACCTTCCCGTATTTGCATATGGCGCTGTATTTAGTTTTATTGTTATTTCTTAGTACATGACAAAAATTTACAATAGTCTAAATGTTAATACCTTATATGTATTTTGTTAACAAAATACCGTCTAAAGGTTTGGAAAAAACCTTGATATTCAATTTGTTATTATGTATAACCAAAATGCATATTAACATGAATACCAAGGTTGATTTCAAACTTAATGAATTAGTTTTAATTTTCAGTCAAAAAACTGGCTGGGATCTTGCACGCGTGAAATTTTTATCTGCATTTATCTGTTCATTATGCAAACTCCAGACAGTATGTTATGTCAAATTAGCCCAAGATCTGAGTGGAGATGCAAAGGTAGAATCAAACTTACGAAGGATACAAAGGTTTTTTGCCGAATTTATAGTCGATAGTGATTTGATTGCCAGGTTGGTTTTTTCGATGCTACCAACCGAACCACCTTATCGTTTGAGCCTTGACAGGACCAATTGGAAATTTGGCTTAACAAATATCAACATACTCATGATCAGTGTCTGTTATGATGGCGTTGGAATACCACTTATTTGGTCTATGCTCAATAAACGGGGTAATTCAAATGAAAAGGAGAGAAAAATATTAATCGAAAGATATATTGTTTTGTTTGGTACGACAAGTATTGAAAGTATCGGTGCTGGTAGGGAGTTTATAGGTGACAATTGGATAGGCAGCCTGGTAGACAAAGGTATCAGATTTTTTATTCGCATAAAGGAAAACATGTGGGTCAATGTACCGGGAAAAGGCCGAAAAAAAGCTTTTTGGCTGTTCAACAGCTTACCCCTACATAAAGGGAAACATTACCGTAATATTGTTAAGGTCGGCAATAATCCTGTTTATCTATCTGGATTAAAAACATTAGGCAGAACAAACAAAATCGAGTTTGTTATTATTGGTACTTATGATTTTAACCCTGATGCATTGACAATATATAAAGATAGCTGGCAGATTGAAACAACGTTTCGGGCATTAAAATCAAGTGGATTTAATTTTGAAGACACCCACTTGAACGATACCAACAGGATATCTAAACTCCTCTCTCTAATGTGTATTGCTTTTATTTGGGCTTATCAGGCAGGAATATATAGGGACAGGAATATTGCCCCAATAAAAATCAAAAAACATGGACGCTGGGCTTATAGCTTTTTTAAATACGGGCTTATATTTATCGCGCATGCTCTGTTATGCAATGTTTATCAGAATGTCAAATTAATTATTGAAATTTTGTCATGTACTTAGTGCCTGCCAGAAAACTCCGATTTTTTAAAGTCTTTGATAAGAAAACGTCAAA
>CAZWGG010001052.1:0-1703 GCA_964633305.1 uncultured Bacteroidales bacterium | reverse complement strand
TTAAATGAGGTCGAAAATTGACCGATTTTGAGGTTTTTAGACAAACTGACGTTATAAACAATTGCTACGAACATACATAATAAACCATAATAAATAGATACAAAATGAAAAGATTTATTTTTTTAGCGTTAATTATTTACAGTACGGATTTGATTTCTCAAGTTGTTAACGATAGTGAAAATAATTTTCCAATCGAAGGTGCGATTTCGGAAGGTGATTGGGGAACATACCTATTAAATAATGAAGGCGCAGAGAGAACTTTGAGAATTGGAGTTTCAAATGACACATACACAAGAGCTGAAATTGAGATGGAAAACAATAATACAGCTAGTGGTAAGATTATTTTCAAAACGACAAATAGTACAGGTGGAGCGATACAAAGAATGATTATTGATAATGTTGGAAAGATTGGGATAGGAACTTCAACTTTGAATTCTCAACTTAATGTGGTAGGTCAGGATATAGAATTTTATAGTAGTACTGCTGAAAACACATTTAGATTTGGACGAAATATAAATGAAAACTTTAAATTCTATGTAACAGACAAAAATGGATACCTTGACTATAACCAAGACTCAGATAATGATGGAACACATGTGTTCTATATTAGAAACTTAGCAAGTGGTACATCAAGTAATAATGATATTTGTTTTCAAACTTCAGGAACCAATCAAATGATAGTTAAAGCAAATGGTCGAATCGGAATAGGAACTACTTCTCCTGATTACAAACTTGATGTAGCAGGGACAATAAGGGCTTGTGAGGTGAAAGTGGACTTAAATAGTGGTGAATGCCCTGATTATGTTTTTGGTGACAATTATGATTTGATGTCCTTAGAATCATTGGAGAAATATGTTAATAAAAATAAGCATCTACCAAAGATAAAGCCTTCGGATGTCATGGAAACAGAAGGTTTAGATTTGAAAGACATTAATATTAAACTATTGGAAAAAATGGAAGAAATGAGTTTGTATATGATTGATATAAATAAGCGAGTGAAATCACTGGAAAAAGAAAACAAGGAATTAAAAGATAAAATTTCAAAATTAGAAACTGAGGAATAAGCAACTGTTTATAACATGCTATCATACGCCATGCGGGTGATACAGAGGGTTTAAAGGTTTGTGGGTCTAATCAATTTTCCTGTAACTTGATAGGAAAGTGCCTTGAATCCCGCACGGCGCATATAGCTGTCCGTTAGTGGCAAGGCTGACAGCATACTAACATAAAACATACAATTATGGGATTATTTAGTAAATCATCGAAAAAAGAAAATCCAATGCAGGAAATTATGAGTAAAATTTTTCCTAAAGGTAAGTCTGATATCATTACTGGGACTGACGAACTTCTCAATATATTAGATTATACAATTTCGAAAGAAAATGCCCAGAATATTTTTGTAAAATCTATGGCAATTTCTTTTTTGACAAGAGAATTTGATGTTGAGAGGCTAAAAACTCACCTTGATGGTTATTGCAAAGGAGTATTTTCGCAAGATGAGATTCAACGTTTTTATGAATATCTAATTGCTAGAAAGATGGCTTTGATGATGGGAGGGCTTCAGGTTCGGAAAGATGAGAAAGGTAATTATTGTTGGTAAAACATAAACAAAAAAAATATGGGACTTTTTGGTGATATATTTCTGTCAAAACAAGATAAACAAGTAATTGATGTTTATAATAATATTAGTCAATATTGGAAAA
>CAZWGG010001051.1:0-1707 GCA_964633305.1 uncultured Bacteroidales bacterium | reverse complement strand
ACCACGAAAATATGTTCGGCAATTTTTGATCATGATATTCTTGTATCAATACCGGTAGCCAAAACACACATGCATACAGGGGTAACACTTGGTTTGAAAAATTTGAAAGGATGTTTATACCGTCATGAGAAGGTAAGATATCATCAACTTGAATATTTGAATGGAGAATATACCGAAAAAACGTTAGATTCGGCAATTTCCGATCTTACTTCAATCCTAATGCCCGATTTAACAGTTATTGACGGTTATATTGGTATGGAAGGCCTTGGCCCATCGGGTGGTAATGCTATAAAGTCTGATTTTGCAGTGGCTTCAACACACCCATTGGGTGCCGATATTTATGCTTGCCTGCTTATGGGAATAGAACCGCCATCGGTAGTTCATTTAAAATTAATTTCACAACGTAATGAAATGCCTATTGACCCTTCCTGTTATGATGTTTATCCTTCTGACTTTAAGAAATATATTGTCCCTTATAAAACGCCTCCAACAGATATCTCTGTAAAATTTGAGAATATACATATTTATGAAAGTGAAGCATGTAGCTCTTGTTTGTCAACACTTATGCTGTTTTTAAGACGATTTAAAGATGATATGGTTCCCTATGCTTTAGGCGATGGTAAATTTCATATTGCCATTGGTAAAGGGATAAAAAACATCAAAGAAGGTACGGTATTAGTTGGGAATTGCACACGCCAGATGAAAGATAAGGGTATTTTAGTTAAAGGTTGCCCCCCTGTACCAACGCGAATTTACGAAGCTATTGTCGGACGTGAGCCAGATGAAAATGAGCCTGAAGTTGAATGAATATATAAAACTAAAATAATGAGAAAACTATTAACCGGAATCAGTTTAGCATTCTCTTTGTTTTATCAGAATGCAAGTGCCCAGCACGATTGGGAAAACCCGCAAATAATTAGGATAAATAAAGAGCCTGGCCATACCACTATGGATATCTATTCATCTGTTGCAAAGGCAGAACAAAAAGCTACTCCCGACAAGGTGGTTTCATTAAACGGTAAATGGAAATTTCATTGGTCGAAAAATCCACAAGAACGACCTGTTGATTTTTATAAACCCGGATTCGATATCTCAGGCTGGGGTGAAATAATGGTACCGGGAAATTGGCAGACCCAGGGATACGGGAAACCCATCTATACTAATATCCGTTACCCGTTCAAAAAAGACCCTCCTAAAGTCACCAGTGAACCGAAAAAAGAATATACAAGTTATGAGCTAAGAAATCCTGTTGGCAGCTACTTTCATGTTTTTAATATACAGGAAATTCCTGAACATGAAAATATATTTCTTCATTTTGCAGGAGTAAAATCTGCTATGTATGTATGGATTAATGGTCAGAAAGTCGGATATAGTCAAGGGTCAATGACCCCGGCCGAATTTAATATTACACCTTATGTAAAAAAAGGTGAGAATAGTATTGCAGTAGAAGTTTACCGGTGGAGTGATGGAAGTTATCTCGAAGACCAGGATATGTGGAGATTTAGCGGAATTTATCGCGATATAAGCCTGGTTTTTCGTCCCGGATTATACATTAGGGATTTCTTTATTACCACCGATCTTGATGAAAATTACATTCATGCAACCTTAAATATAAAAGTCACAGTTAAAAACAATTCAGCAAAAATTGTAAAGAAGAGTAAAATAAATGCAGCATTTTATGATACGGAAGAAAACATGGTTGATGCA
>CAZWGG010001050.1:0-1707 GCA_964633305.1 uncultured Bacteroidales bacterium | reverse complement strand
TAGGTTTATTGAAACTCTAATCACCATTTCGAAATCTTTCTTTAAGCAGCCCTAAAACATATTTGTCTATTGGAAAAGAAAGATCATCAGTACTTAATTCATTTACTTTTTTCCAACGAAATGACCGGTTACCATTTATTAATCCGGAAAAATCAAATGGTATCGTCGAGATTTTAAACTTTATTTTATCCTTAAACCGAATTAAATAATAAATACTTAAGAGTTGATGATCCTCATAAAATAAAGCTTTCTGGAAAAAGTGGGTGGTATAAAAATGTTCGATGATTTCAATTTCCTGCCCGAATTCCTCAACGGCTTCTCTTTTTATACAATCTGAAGTGCCTTCGCCAAATTTAAGGCCGCCACCGGGAAATTTGGTCATCTTCTGATCCAGTACATATTCATCTGCAAGCAGAACTTCATTATTTTTATTAATGACCAATCCGTATACCCTTATGTTAAAATGCTTGATTTCTTCTTCGTTCATGCTTTTGCCCTCTCATAATTGGGCGGTTATTTTGTAATAATTGTACTTGCGTCCTTTAAATGCAGGAATAATAATAGTTTCGTGGAGAGTATCATAAAAGCGGATAGGTTCGGGATATAATGCTTTTCTTTTCCATTTTAAAATTGACTGTTTCGACAAATTACCATATTCATCAATTCTTATGGCCGCAACATAAGATTTCTTTGGACGATTAAAATTTTTAAATTTATTATTCTCACCTGTATTGTTAACATGGTCATTGAAAAAAATAACAATATCGTTTTTGTCGAGAGGAGCTAAAAGGGCATAAGAACAATAATTTTCCAAAACCATATCAATAGTGCCTGTTTCAATAATAAGATCACGGTAATCTTCAAGTTCTATCTCCAAATTTCTAAGATAATTCACATTAAAATCCTGCCTCTTTTTAATAACCCGGTTCCAGTAAACCTGACCCATAGTATCAATACAGGTTATTATTAAATTGTTATATGTGTTGTATGTTTGATTAAACAACTGTTCTGCAATCATTATTATTTTACCATTCTCCCTTATAACCATATCAGATAAAGTATACAAAATAAGTTCTTCTTCGGCTAAAATAGGTTCTTTGTCTTCAGCAAGCTGTGAAATAAATTCAGGATTGAATTTATTTAACGTGTTATCATATATTCTCCCGTCAACAGGATTTATTCTAAAAAAGAATGTCCCTTTTATACCAGAGCGAAAAAGTTCTGAATACAAACCTCCACATATTAGTTCTCCATTTTCACCTGCAATAATTTTAATGCCCCTGATATACCTGTTCTCATAGGTAACGGGATATTCTCTGAATGTTTCTCCATTATTTGTATACCGGTAGATCTGGTATATATTTTTAATGGGTTTGAAAAGATTAAAAATATTCGATCGTTTTATCAAACTTAACATAGAAACATTGCCCATTTCATCGACAAGATATTTATTCTCTCTTGGCCCCTGTTTTGTAAATTCAAAAAAATCTTTATTATGCCAAACCAATTCAAGATTTTTATCAAAAACAAAATATTCATTATGTTGTACTTTTGACCATTGCAACTTGGTTCTGCAAGCAATTAATAATTTTGTTTCTCGCCTGGAAAGGGCAAAATGAAAATCGGCCCAATTGCCCTTAATAAATTCTAAGGTTGCAATTTCATTAAAGCTGCTTAATGGCTCAAGTGTGCTCTTATTAAGTTTTC
>CAZWGG010001049.1:0-1710 GCA_964633305.1 uncultured Bacteroidales bacterium | reverse complement strand
CCTGCCGCGGTCTTCATGGGGGACGTCGGCGCGCTCGCCCTCGGCGGCGCGATCGGCGTGGTGGCGGTCCTGATCAAGAAGGAGCTGCTTCTGGTCATCGTCGGCGGCGTCTTTGTCGCCGAGGCCCTGTCGGTGATCCTGCAGGTCGCTTCTTTCAAGTTGCGCAAGAAGCGCATCCTGCGCATGGCGCCGTTGCATCACCACTTTCAAATGCTGGGGTGGAAGGAACCGAAGGTGATCGTCCGCTTTTGGATCATCGCGGTGATCCTCGCGTTCTTTACCCTGGCTACCCTCAAACTTCGATGACGTCGTATCGGGACAAGCGCGTGACGGTGATCGGCTGTGCCCGCAGCGGTGCGGCCGCGGCCCTTTTGTTGAAACGCCTGGGCGCGCGCGTCTTTGTGACGGAGAGCGCGGCGACGCAAGGTGTGGTTCGACACCTGGAGGCCCTGGCCGGGGCCGGTATCGAATATGAGAGCGGTGGTCATACCGAACGGGCGCTGGAAGCGGCGGACCTGGCGGTCCTGAGCCCGGGCGTCAGACCGGACGCCCTGCCCGTTCTTTGGGCCCGCCAACGGGGGATCGACGTCATCAGCGAGATCGAGCTGGCGGCCTCCGTATGCCCGGCGCCGATCGTCGCGGTGACCGGTACCAACGGCAAGACGACAACGACGACCCTTATGGGTTGTGTGGCGCGTGCCGCCGGCCGCCGTGCTTTCATCGCGGGAAATATCGGCGCGCCTTTCTCGGCGTGTGCCGATGAGGCGCGGTCGGACGACCTTATTTGCTTGGAGGTGAGTTCTTTTCAGCTCGAGACGATACGCGCCTTCCGGCCCCATGTGGCGGTGGTCCTGAACCTGACCCCGGACCACCTGGACCGCTACCCTGACACGGAGGCGTACTTCGAGGCGAAGAGACGCATCACCCTGAATCAGGGGCCGGAGGATTGGCTCGTCCTGAACCACGCGGATGCCCGTCTCAGGGCATGGGCCGATCAGACGCGCGCGCAGGTCGTTTATTTCAACAGGACATCTTCAGAGACGCGGTTCAACGAGAACGAGATGGCGGTGCTGGCCGCGGCGTCCTGTCTGGGTATCCCGCAGGCGGTGTGCGCGGAGGTCTTCGCCTCTTTTAAGGGCGTCGAGCACCGCATGGAGTTCGTGCGCACGGTCAACGGCGTCGATTTCATCAACGACTCCAAAGCCACCAATATCGACTCGACGGTGTGGGCCCTTCAGCATGTCGTCAAGCCCGCGGTCCTGATCGTGGGCGGCCGCGATAAAGGCAGCGACTTCGGCCGGATCCGGGACCTCGTGCGCGCCAAGGTCAAGGCCGTGGTCGCGGTCGGCGAGGCGGCTGGGCGTATCGAGGAGGCGTGGAAGGGGGCGGTGCCGCTGTGCCGGGCCGCCGATTATCCCGAGGCCCTGCGAACGGCCTTTGCCCGGGCGCAGACCGGGGATTGCATCCTGTTATCGCCGATGTGCAAGAGTTTCGACATGTTCACGGATTACGAGCACCGCGGCCGCGTCTTCAAGGAGCTCGTCGCCGTGCTGAAGGAGTAAGAGCGGCGCCCTCGCACGGGCCTGCTCCGCTCATGGCGGTGCTCGGGGCTTGAATCCGCTCCCAATGGGCTGGGGAGACCCCTCCGGAATTCTTCAGCGTATGAAGTGGAGGTCAGTTCCGGTTTCCCCCGTGGCGTTGTTCAGGGTC
>CAZWGG010001048.1:0-1713 GCA_964633305.1 uncultured Bacteroidales bacterium | reverse complement strand
AAGTTTATTTATCAAATACTCTGTTGAAAGAGAGTCTCCAATTTGTGATAAATCTTTTTGCCCAAAATATATAGGTTTTTTCACAATTGCATTAGGCTTTAATCCTAATTGCAACTCATTATTTTTATAGATATTAGTTCTGTCACCTAATATCTTTTCAGCTGTATATTCATTTCCTTGGTCATCAACCAATATACAAGTGATTTTACCTCCACTGCCTAAAAGAGCATTAACCAATTTATTTTTATAGTCAAAGTCAACATTTTGGTTATCTATTAATTCAATATCCAATGCATAGCGAATAGCTTCTAATATTGATGATTTCCCGCTACCTCTTATTCCAATTAGGTTATTCATGGAATGATTTAAAGGAATCGTCCCTTTTAGTTTCTGTCCTTGAAAACTAATAGACTTAATATATCCATTGGCAGGATCGGTTAATACTTTAGATTGACGAAAGTTTTTATCTATCAGCGCATATTTGATGGCTTCGAAATTGTATGCCCCAAGTTTAAGATAAAATCTTTGTGTGATCCCTTTTACAGTATTACCATTTCCTAATCCTGATATACCTTCTTGTGCATTATCAGTACCCTCAACTAATGCAGGTATTCTTTTATTATCTTTTATTATTTCAGCTATTCGTTTTTGGTTATCAAAATTTCTAGCTTTTTGCAATCCCAAAACCTTTTTTTCAAATGGCTCTGATTTAATAAATGATTCAAGATTTCTCCCTTTTAATTCGACAAATAATCCGTTTCCATCATCAACATGAGCCAATACAAAAAAGTAATCTTTATTAAAAGTATTTAATATTTTGTAGGCTTCTTGTAAAGAATATTTTGAATTAGGATAAGGCGGTGTTGTAGGGTTGATAACTCCAATGAATGAAGTATTTAAAAATTGCTCTATATAATTTTCATTTTCAGGATTATAAATCCATTCATCACCAAAAACAACTAAAATATGAAGTCCGGTTGCTCCGTCTAAAATGGAGAATTCTACTCCTGGAATTAAATATATTTCTTCTCTTTCGGCATTTTTTCTTAGTTCTTTAAATTCAGATAAAGCAAACTTATTATGATTGGTAATGACACCAACTCTAATATCCTCTTTTTTTAATTGGTCAATATAGTTTTTGGCAAAATAATTCGCATCACCATTATAGTTAAATTCACTATCCTCCTTAGTGTGTAAATGAAAATCTGCCCTTATCCAAGAACTTCCATTTTCAAATATTTTAATGTGCTTCTTCATAAGCCTAATTTTCTTTGGTGGAAACAAGTAAATCCCTAATATCTACATCTAATATTTTGGATATTTCCGTTAATACTTGAATGCTTGGTTGAGAATTATTATTGCAATAATTGGTAACAACAACATAGCTTTTCCCAATTTGCTCTGCCAACCATGTCTGGGTTCTTCCTTGTTCCTTTAAAACTATTTTTATCCTATTCATATAGTCTTTCATTAGACTTTGATATACTTTATTAATAAACAAAGATATAATAAAATATTTTCAAACAATATGTATTTGTATTGTTATTTGATATATCATATTTTAGCGATGGAAAGAAAATAGCTCTTTTGGTTTTTTTAGGGTCGATTTTTGTGAGTTGGCAAAAACCAAATGTGCTATTTGTGAGGTAGGATTTCAGCTTGCCCCACCGGGTAGCTTACGCCCCCTAAGAACCGTACGTGATACTTTCGCAT
>CAZWGG010001047.1:0-1714 GCA_964633305.1 uncultured Bacteroidales bacterium | reverse complement strand
ATACCTTAAAGATGCACCTAGAATACTATTATTAAGCATCATTTCAGGTTTGTCAAACATGACAATAATCTTACTGATTACTTCTTCATTTAATAAGAATATTGAATTGAAATTCCTTCTATATTACTTAATGTTGGTTATGTTTATATATTTAGCGGGTAGGAAGGTAGCACAAACAAAACTGATTTATCTGACCCGTAACATTATTTATGATTTAAGAATGAAATTAATAGGGAAGGTATTCTCTACCTCTTACGAGAAGTTGGAAAAGATAGACAGGGGAAGGGTTTATTCGACTATGAATGATGATATTGGCATAATAGGTGAAACAGCAAATACATTTACTAATATTTCTACAAGCATCATAACTGTTGGCGGTGCTTTTATTTATATGGCAACCATAGCTTTTTGGGCAACAGTAGTCACTATTTTGTTAGTTGGCGTTATTTCGACAATTTACTATTTTGTAAGCCGAAAAACGAAGCCTCTTTTTGAGGACGCCCGTGAAACACGCACAGTTTATATGCGGCTTTTAAACAGTTTGTTAGATGGTTTCAAAGAATTAAGTATTTCCCAGAATAAAAAAATTGAATTTAAAAATGATGTTGAACTTGCAACAGATGAATATCGCAAAAAAATATGCAAAGCTCATGTTAAGTTTGTGAATGCCTTTTTGGTTGGCGAATCCCTATTAATTGTTGTTTTAGCTTCTGTTGCCTTTGCTATTCCGGCAATATTTCCAGGTATCCAACTTTATACAATTATGAGTTTTGTTATTATTCTTTTGTATATGATTGGTCCTGTAAATGCTATACTAAGTTCTATACCTCAACTTATGCAATTGCGAATATCATGGAACAGGGTACAGTCATTTATAAAAGATATTCCTGCAAATGTTAACTTCAATGATATTTTTATTTCATTATTTAATGATAAAACAATTAATACACTCAAAGTTTCATCATTGATGTATTGCTATAACAGCAAAGAGAACGGAAAAGAGTTCTCAGTGGGACCTGTGGATTTTAAATTGGAAAAAGGAGAAATACTGTTTGTTATAGGAGGGAATGGTAGTGGAAAAACAACCTTGGCTAAATTGGTAACTGGTTTATATACACCTAATAAAGGAAAATTTTTCATCAATGACAAAAATGTTGAATCCAAAGAATTAGGTGAATATTTTTCAACAGTGTTTAACCCGTTTCATTTGTTTAAAAAACTTTATAATATTGATATCACTGAGAAAGCCAGGCAAAATGCAGTAAACGAACTTTTAAAAACCCTTCAACTCGATGATAAAGTTACTATTAACAATAATGAATATAGTACAATCGATCTTTCAGGGGGACAAAGAAAACGTTTAGCTCTGTTGCAATGTTATTTGGAAGATAAACCAATTTATTTATTTGATGAATGGGCAGCAGATCAGGATCCTGAATATAGAAAATTTTTCTATAGAGAACTATTAACCAGGATGAAAAAACAAGGTAAGATTATTATTGCCATTACTCATGATGATCACTATTTTGATGTTGCCGACAAGATATTGAAGTTGGATATGGGTAAGATAGAGTTTATTACAAATACCTATAAAGGTGAGACGATTTCGGGTTAATTTTTTTTAGGAATTATTTAAACGTCCTGGAATTAAATCATAATCTATCTTATATTTTTTTGGACTCCTGTTTATTGATTTTTCTAGATTATTATAAAT
>CAZWGG010001046.1:0-1716 GCA_964633305.1 uncultured Bacteroidales bacterium | reverse complement strand
TTACGCATATTCAATCCGGTTTGCTGCGCCGCTTTAATACTTGACATATTAGAAGCAGATATTACCTCCGTTTGTGCAATGCGTTTTGATCTCCAAACAGTTTGTTTATTGTATTCACGTGGAAGTTTGTCTATTATCCTATTTGATATATCATTTATTGAATCACCGTTTTCCGTACCTTGTTTAATCAGATTCCTTACAATTTCACGTACTTGATCTTTTGAATAAGCACTAACCTGAATTATCCTTTTAGCGCAATCAGTCAAACACCATTGTTCCATCTGTTGCGCCCATATATCATCTTCTAATGATTTTATTTGCTCGTTTTCTTTAATGTTTTTATTAGTAATAAACTTATTAACATTCTGGCCAAACACAATACCAACATCTTTATAGATTTTTACATAAGCGTCTTTTATGGGTTGATCCGGCATTAACTGATTAATATTTGATTCAATATTATCAATGCCAAACATCTGTATATGCTCTATTAAAGGCGTAAGCTGTTCCCGTAAGGCTTTTTTCATTGTTGAAATGTGTCGCCTTATGTATCTGTATCTTGTTGTATATAGTTTACGGCCTATCATAAGTTATTACTATTAGCATAATTATTAACCTGATCTGGCAAAGCTGATTCATCTATTAAACCCTGCTCTCCAAAATCAGGATTGTCTATTTCGGGTAGACCAACGCCGGACCTAAATTCATTCTTTGTAACTGCTTTTACAACCCTGCCTATTTGGTATGTTTGAGCAATCTTGTATTTATCTTCCTGCATTGCTGGAATTGCGCTGACATCTATTTTATAATAAATGCCGTATTCTTTAATACGTTTGTTTAATCCATCAGTATAGTTCTGGCAGATAGGGATAATACTATCTTCATAAGCTAATTTACGGGCAGTATTTTTATTATCAAGTGTTGATCGTTCTGAACTGAATAGTTCTTCCGGCACTCCCCAACAGTTACACAATGTTGAGCGACCGGCAACGCTATTTTCTATTAATTGTAAATCTCTGAAATTTGAAAATCCGATGGGGATCCAAGAAATATCTCCTGCTGATAAAATAGGCCTTCCCGCGTTATTCGGCCCGCCAAACTTTTCAGACCATACTTTTTCAAGATATTCCTGGCTTTGTAGTGATTCATCCTCTTTTGACATTGTTTTATTCGCTAATATACCGGACGGCATTCCCTTTTTAAGAGTTTTATAAACCGTCTTACTGCTTTCATTCATTGATCTAATTGTATCAGCAGCAACAGAAAGTGGTGAAACGCCACGGTAATTTTTTCCATTAGTAAAATCAAGGCTTAAAAATAATCTTGTATGCCATATATCGTTCGGATCTAACGCAACTTTAATGTTATTGTCTAATCTGTAATATTTCACCATATTTGATTCCCCGCCGCTTTCAATCTCTATATCCTGGCAAGGTATTATTTCGGGATATTCCATTAACGTCCCTTTATTGTTTCCGGCTGAATACGTTTTAAAATATGCCATTGCCTCACCCAATGCATAAGCGAACATAAACCAATATTGCCTAAATTCTTTATAAGTAAAGTCTGAATCATTGTCTGCAAATAACTCTTTTATAGGGTCAATATCTGCAACCTGATCATCTGATATTTTATAAGGAACTAATTTAACATCGGCGGCCATGCGAGAAAGTTTATTAATCATACCAAACACAGTCGGGTTTTTATTATAACCGT
>CAZWGG010001045.1:0-1716 GCA_964633305.1 uncultured Bacteroidales bacterium | reverse complement strand
ATTTCAATTGGAGCCATGCTACGATGAATTCAGAACAAGCCTGTAATATTATAGATGAAATATTTAAAACCGAAAGAAATGCCCTTTGGGTACCACAATATAATTTCGACTTTCACCACCTGTGCCTGATGTTTCATTATGGATTATCAATTTTTCAAATCAAACAATTTCTTAAAAACTTTAACAAGGGTATTCTTCACAAACTAAATAATCCTTCGAATCCAAATCTGACAACTGATCTGGCTATTGATTTATGTCAATCACTTAGTACTGAAAATTACTTTACTGGTGATTCAGTTTTGAACGATAATTTCAATGTCACTTTTAATTTTTAATAGTCTATAAAAAAACCGGAACTATGAAAAAAAGCAAAATTTTACCATTCATTTTTTTAATGTTGTTAGCCACTTGTAATAAAGATGAACAAACACTTTTAAACAATCAAAAGGATGGAATTACACCAATGTCTGCTAAAGAAATAAATGCTTGTATAAAAGAATCTCTTGAAAAGTACGGAAATTTCAGTTGGAACACGGCAACCGATTTCATGTTATGGAGTGCAGTCATGCATGGAAACAATATTTTAACTGTTGGTTATGGGAAAACCTATAATAATAAACTAAAATCCAGTGAAAACTCTTCGGTAAAAGAGAAGATACTGCAAACAGTGTTTAAGATTGAAAATGCTAAATCAATCCTTAAAAGTGAAAAAGACGTCTTACTTTATGAAGATGATGTTTTAACTGTCGTTGATATTAAAGTTAAAGATATTGAGACAATAAAGGAACTTAGAAAAACAGAAAATGTAAGGTATCTTGAACCTTCAGGATATGAGTTTTATTCTCATGAAGAAACTCTCAAAAGTTCCCTAAGTAAAGGTTGTGACAAATCATCTGCATCAATTAATAATTCCGATTATTTAGTAATTGACCCTGGATCACTGGTATCATGGGTATTTGAAAAACATAAAATTCCTCAAACATGGGCACATAGCACTGGCAGGGGGATAACGGTCGGGGTAATTGATACAGGAATATCTTCTGACCAGCCTTTAATGGGATCAGGATTTGATGATTATTACCCGGGAAGAACAATAAGTAAATATGGGACTTATGTTGATTCCTGGTGGCCATGGGCAACAGAAACTGACGGACCTGATGATAAATGCGGACACGGAACTTCAATGAATTCAACAATTGCCAGCCCGCGAAATGATAAAAACCTGCCTGTAGGTGTTGCGTATGAAGCAAATCTCATTTCCTACAGGGCCACAAAGAATGTGGTTCTTGATGGCTATCATGAACAAAAAGGAGTGGCAAAAGCCCTGACTGAACTGACGGACAAACCGGAAGTTAAAATAATATCTATGTCTATCGGACATTTATTCACCGTGGAAAGAATCTCAGACGCTGTACAATATGCATATTCAAAAAATAAACTAATTTTTGCCGCAGGTGGTACATCAACGGAAATAACAAACTGGCTAGATGTTATTTTTCCTGCAAATATGGATGAAACCGTTGCTGTTACAGGAATAAAAGACAATGGCTATAATGAATGTAATACGTGCCATAAAGGAAGTAAAATCGACTTCACTGTTGTAATGCAACGAAACAATGATTATGACAGGACATCGCCCGTATTAGGATTTTATGATAATGACAAAAAATATGTGGGAGGATCTTCTGTCTCTACAGCAATAACAGCCGGAATTGC
>CAZWGG010001044.1:0-1727 GCA_964633305.1 uncultured Bacteroidales bacterium | reverse complement strand
ATTTTTGCCATGTGTAAGGCAATATCTGTTGTAATAAATGCAAAATGTGCGTGAATATGAGAAATATCTTTATTTTTAATTTTATCAACAAAATAGTGAGATATCAACAGATACTTCATTTGTTTCAGGTAACCAAATAAACTTTCAGGACACTTTGAGCATTCTTTTTTTATGATCCTGGAATTTTTACGAAAGTTTTTAATAAAACGAAATGGTTTTATGTATTGATACAAACTTGGCAAATAAATTACAGAAGCACTGATGTTTTTTAATTCATTATATTTTGTTTCCTGCTTTTTGATAGCAAGTATCGTGATGGTAAAATCACGTTTTTCAAGTTCTATTATTTCATTAAATATAAAATATTCAGTGGTAGAAGGAAATTTTTCCAGAATATAAACAATGTGGGGCAATTTTTCACTTAATAATTTCATGTTTTAGAAAATATTCTGCTAGTGTATCAGCAATTATAGCATGTGCCCGGGCATTATAATGATGATCATGAGGAAAGTCAAATTTTATATTATTTTTTCTATAGTCTTTATTAAAAGAACTTTCAAGGTTTATTACAGGAAAAGAATATTTTTCGATTTGTTTGATTTTTTTATTTCTGTTTTCTTTAAAATGATTTATATAACTGCTATTTATAGAGTTATAGGAAGGAATTGCTAAAGGAAAATTGAGAAAAATTATTTCTATGTTTTTTGCTTGTTGTATTCGTTGGAATTCCCTTAACAAATAATCTGTTGCCTTAATTAATTGTTTATTAATAAATGAGTTACATAATTTTATATCATGTTCTTTTGTATGATTTATATGTAATCTCATTTTTAGTTTTGATCCTAATCCATATCTTATGTCCGCATATTTTATAGCTTTTGAGAAATACAGGAATGAAAATATTGAAGAATAATTTTCCATATCATTTGATTTTACAGGACTAACTTCTTCTATTTCACCTTTTGGGTTAATATTTAATGACATGAAATAACTGGCATTTTCCGGTTTTTTCAAGAAGTTATCTAACAAAGTACCAATTACCAGAATATCCGGATCATATTTTGATACTACATGCCTGCTAACATGCAATGCTTGTGCCAGGTGCATACTTCCGAATCCAAACATGTATACCTCTGCTTTTTTTCCATTTTCAATTAGCTTATTATTTAGTAATGCAGAGAAAGTTTGATTTACATGCACTCTTAAGCCTTCTACATTTGAGTGCCCTACTATTGCTATTCTGCATGTTCCGGTATCTTTTTTTTCCTTATAATCCCTGAATGAATTCCACCCATGGTTATTTATCCTGAAATATCCTGTTTTAATAAAATTGGTTTTATAAATTCCTTCAGTGTTCTTTTTACGTTTAATTATTTTTGTTTTTTTATCGAAATAAGGTTCATTATAGTTAGTAAATAGTCTAAAGTAGATTTCTGAAATTATAAAAGCACCGAAAAAAAATATAAAAACAATAGGCGTTTTTCTTTTCATAAACAGGATAATGGAATTTTTATTTTTATATTAAAAAATTTTCAAGCAATTTCTATACGTGATGTTTTCAATAAGCCCATAAAATACAATGTTACCGTATATATTCCTGCCCCAATAGCAAAAATACCGCTTAGAAATAATACTTTTAAAAGTGAACTATTTGTAAAATATTGATATAAAAATATGTTGGAAATTATAATAATAAAGCCGAAAATTATGCCTGATATAAGTAACTT
>CAZWGG010001043.1:0-1728 GCA_964633305.1 uncultured Bacteroidales bacterium | reverse complement strand
ATGAAATTTACAGGGTTTATGAAAAATACTCAGGAGAAGATCAGCTTTCAAGCAGTCTTGCAATGCCTCTTCCAAATATACTGGCTGATGATTTCGAAGAAATCGATAAAGTAGGAAGTTTTTGGGGTATTGAAACTGAAGTCAGACTGAAAAACAACGCAAGAATTGCATCATTATGTTATTCTGTAGAGCCTGATGTATTTAGTATGTTTGATTTTCATTTTTTGTATGGTTCACCATCCACTGCGCTATCAGATCCCTCCACTGTTGTCATAACTGAGGATTTTTCACGGAAGTTGTTTGGAGATTCACTGGCAATTGGTAATACCGTTAATATAGATGAACATATATTTACTGTTAGCGGGGTAATTGAAACACAGCCGGATAACTCTCTCTTTAAATTTGATATGCTCGTCTCTGATCGCTTAAGAACAATTGTATTCCCGGATTGGGAAAAACGATGGTGGCATGGTGCCGTTTATACCTTTTTCATTCCCAAAAGTGCTGAACTTCTACCTGTTATTCAGAAAAAACTTTCTGAAATCCCTGAAAAATACTATCCATCCTGGCTTGATAAAAATGTTAAATACTTCGCAAGACCTATGAAAAGAAGTCATTTATATAATGAGGTTCCATATGATATGAAGCCAACCGTTTCAATTACATATTTGTATACTTTGCTAGCCATTGCCTTTTCAATTTTATTAATAGCTTGTACAAATTATATAAATCTGGCAAAAGCTCAATCCTTAACAAGAAAAAAAAGTGTAGCTATTAGTAAAATTCATGGCGCCAAATCTTCTTCCCAGTTTTTTCAGCAATTAACAGATTCAATCATTGTTGCTTTTGTCTCATTGGGCTTTGCTCTAATATTAACCGAACAACTACTTCCACTATTCACCAAACTTACCGGAGTTGAATTACATTTTGAATATGGAAATATCTTTATGCTGTTGGGTTTGTTTGTATTTGGAATTACTATAGGTACATTTTCCGGATTATATCCATCATACAGGCTGGCAACAGTAAAACCTTACCAGGCTTCATCAGGCAAGTTCCTAAGCCATGACAAGAAAGTTATATTGCAAAAGGGATCGATTGCATTACAGTTTACAGTAACAATTATCCTTATCATTTCTGTTCTGGAGATTATTAAGCAATCCGTTTTCATGAAGAACTATGATGTTGGTTTCAACCGGAAAAATCTCCTGGTAATTCCAGTTGGTAATTCAGACAATTATTCTGCAAGATATTCAGAAGCCCTACTTTTCAGAGATGAAGTAAATAAATATTCTCACCAGTATGGATATAGTATTGGAGCTTTAACTGAAAATATACCCGGTTACTATTTCCAGAACTACTTCAAGATTATACCTGATGGTTTCACAGACAAGGATGATATCCGTATTATTTCTACAGCTGTGGATGAAAATTTTCTCAAAGTTTATGGTATCAAAATGATTCAAGGCCGGTTTTTCTCCAGGGAATATCCTTCAGATAATGTTGCTTTTATAATAAATAATGCAGCCATGAAAAAGTTTGGATGGGACGACGTAACAGGGAAATATATAAGACTTAGTCATGAAGGAGAAGCTTATCCGGTGGTTGGTGTGATGAAGGATATAGTTATCAGCTCACTACATAATGAAAAAGAGCCGCTTTTATACAGGTTTGGCCGGCATAATAATTTTCCGGGATTTATAACTTTCAGGATTAATGAAAAAAACA
>CAZWGG010001042.1:1370-1731 GCA_964633305.1 uncultured Bacteroidales bacterium | reverse complement strand
TATTCATAAAAAGTGATATCCCTAATAATGTAAAATATCTTTTAGATATTTGTCGTTACAACTCCATTGATATTTTACAGAGCAGATCTCGAGTACCTTCCAGCATTGATACTATTATTATTGAAATGGAAAATCATGGAAGATATCTGGAAGATATTGATGTATCAAGAACAACAGGATGGTTCACTTCTATGTTTCCCGTAATGCTTTTGCTTAAGAATAATGAAATTAGTGAACAAATAAAGTATGTTAAAGAAAAAATAAGAAAAATACCAAATAATGGTATTGGTTATGGAGTACTGAAATACAGAAATAACCCTTTGAAGAAAAAAAATAAATTAAGTGATGTTAGGTTTAATTA
>CAZWGG010001042.1:0-1360 GCA_964633305.1 uncultured Bacteroidales bacterium | reverse complement strand
TAATATAAAACCTCAAATTAGGTTTAATTATTTAGGTCAGTTTGATACAGAGCTAAATAATGACTTATTTTCTTATAAAAGTAAGGATACAGAAATTGATACCGATGAACGAAATCGAATTACATCAAAAATTGAAATAAATGCTATAGTAATAGAAGAAAAGCTAAAGATAGAAATAAATTATAATCATCTTGCATTTAAAAATGATACAATTGAAATGTTAAGAGATAATCTCAAAAGTAATCTTTATAAAATTTTGGAACATATTAAAAGTGAAGATGATATTTATTATACACCATCTGATTTTGATGCAGTAGAGTTAGATGAAGATGATTTGGCCATACTTTTTAACAACTAAATAATTATTTCTTGATGCTAATTTTTTGTTCAAACAAAAATGTCTCAAATCTATTTCGTTTGTTAGTAATATTTTAAACTTGAAGGAAAGAAAATGATAGCAATGTTATCCGATATAAACCATAATAATGTGAAAAACATATATGGAAATAAAGCTAATTCTCTTAATAAACTAATAGCCTTGGGATATAAAGCACCCAATGGTTTTGTAATTTCAACATGGGAATATGCTAATTTTTTAAAAAAGAATAATCTATTTAATTTTATAAAAAAGCAAATAAATAATGCAAATTTAAAAAGCATCGAAAGCTTAAATTCTGTATATAAGGAGATAAGCATACACTTTGCTCAATCAAATTTTTCTAATAAGGTTCAAGATCAGGTTTCCTCATTTATTAAAAATCTTTCATCAAAAAAGTTTGCTATAAGAAGTAGTAGTAGTTATGAAGACATGCCAGATGCAAGTTTTGCCGGTCAATATAATACCTATCTGAATGTTTCTATTGAAGATATATTTTCTAAAATTAAACTATGTTATTCATCTTTATATAAACCAGGGGCCATAATGTATAGAAATATTAAAAGAATTCCTATTCACGTTGAAATGGCAGTTATTATCCAGGAAATGATTCAACCGGAATTTGCAGGTATTCTATTTACTGTTTCTCCACAAAAACGTAATTGTTTAGTTATTGAATTAGCATCCGGATTAGGAGAAAAGGTAGTATCCGGTTCGGTATCTCCAAATCGTTATTATATAAATAGGGAAAACTATAAACTCATTTGTCTTGAAGAAAAGGAACATTTTGACCAATCTTATTTAAAAATGATGGTAACTATGGCTTTAGATATCGAAAAAAAATTCAATTACCCCCAAGATATTGAATTTGCTATCAAAAATAATAATATCTATATTCTGCAATCAAGAAATATTACGAGTTTATGAAATTAAATAGTGCCTGCCAGAAAACTCCTATTTTTTAAAGTCTTTGATAAGAAAACG
>CAZWGG010001041.1:0-1733 GCA_964633305.1 uncultured Bacteroidales bacterium | reverse complement strand
TTCCCCACTAAATAATTCTCTTAAGCCCTATATTTAGGCTTTACGCCCCTTTTTTTTTAAAAGGTTATTTGTTAGGAATACTTTTGTAGGGAAATTTAAAATGTAAAAAAAATTGAAAATATTACTTATCTATCCCAACTATCCTGATACTTATTGGAGTTTTAAACATGCTTTAAAATTTATATCAAAAAAAGCGGCTAATCCACCATTGGGTTTACTTACTGTTGCTTCACTGCTTCCTGGCAGTTGGGAAAAAAAATTGGTTGATTTAAATGTTTCAACACTAAAAGATAAAGAAATTCAATGGGCCGACTATGTTTTTTTAAGCGCTATGTCTATCCAATTGCAATCGGTAAAAAAAATAATACATAAATGCAAATTACTGAATAAAAAAATCGTTGCCGGAGGCCCCTTGTTTACTGCAGAATATGAAAATTTTAATGACATTGATCATTTAGTATTGAATGAGGCAGAAATTACTCTGCCCCAGTTTCTAAATGATCTGGAAAAAGGATGCCCAAAAAAGATATACCAAACACCTGAATTTCCTGATATTACAAAATCTGATTCTCCTGATTATTCATTACTTAAATTATCAAAATACGCCATGTTAAGTATTCAATATTCAAGGGGATGCCCGTTTAACTGCGAATTTTGTGATATTACAGCCCATTTTGGACAAAAATCACGTGTTAAAACACCTGACCAAATTTTAACTGAACTGAATAATATATATAGAAAAGGATGGAAGGGCCCAGTGTTTTTTGTAGATGATAATTTTATAGGAAATAAAAAAATATTAAAAAAAGACCTGCTTCCTAAAATTATTAAATGGATGAAGAAAAACAAGTATCCATTTACTTTTACAACAGAAGCATCTATTAACTTGTCTGATGATCCTGAGCTAATGCACTTAATGGTTAAAGCCGGTTTTTCAAGAGTTTTTGTTGGTATTGAAACCCCCGAAGATGCAAGTTTGGCTGAATGTAACAAAATGCAAAACCACAAGCGCAACCTGATCGATTGTGTTAAAACTATCCAACTAGCCGGTATGGAAGTTATGGCAGGTTTTATTGTAGGGTTTGATAACGATTCACCTTCCATATTCCAACGTCAGATAGACTTTATACAAAAAAGTGGGATTGTATCGGCTATGGTAGGGTTATTAAATGCCCCCAAAAAAACAAAGCTGTATAAAAGATTGATGCAGGAAGGCCGTATTACCGAAGACTGGACAGGAAATAACACTGACTATTCCCTGAACTTTGTCCCTAAAATGAACAAACAAGATCTTATAAAAGGATACCAAAAAATTATACATGGAATTTATTCGAGCAAGGCATATTATCACAGGGTTATTTCATTTCTAAAATGCTATAATCCGCCATTAAAAGCCCAGAAAAAAATTTCATTGGAAGAAGTAATACCCCTGATTAAATCCATTATAGTTATTGGTATACTTAAGAAAAATCGCAAGTTCTACTGGAAATTGCTATTTTGGAGCCTCTTAAATAAACCCGAAACGTTTCCTTTGGCTGTAACATACAGCATATACGGATACCATTACAGGAAGATTTTTAAAGGAATTAAATAGCTTATTTATGACAGGTAAAACAACATTTGCATTAATAACAATTATCCTATTCTGCATTATAAATTTAAGCAGTTCGCAAGGTAAATTGTTAAAATTTAATACAAATGAGTTATCTTTAATAAAGCATAAAAAACAGGTA
>CAZWGG010001040.1:0-1736 GCA_964633305.1 uncultured Bacteroidales bacterium | reverse complement strand
TGATCTCCTACAGTTGCTTTAAAATACTCAAATTTTATATTTCTTTTTTTCTTTTGCGGCGGCTCATAATTCAATGCATTGGACCAATTGCAGCCAACGGGTCGCGGTACGCCAGAAGTTTTCCGAAGCAATAGCGTAGGAAAATTTGGGTGGAGCGATAGCGAAACCTGGCTGCCGCTGTTGTTTTTTGTTTTGGCACCCCCATATTTCCTGGCTTGCGCCGCACTATCCTAATCTTCTTTGGTTGGTTATTATATAAATGCCAATTGCTTCGGATTTCCAAATTAATTGACCGCTCTTTCTTAAATATCAAATATAAATCGCAGTACCGGTCATTCCAAGTGCGGTCAAACATGGTCAAATTAATATGAATTAATCATATAATTATGACTAAAATAAGGTTTTTAATATCTAAATAATTAATATTCATGGTCATTTGTGACCATGATTTATTCATAGCAATTGAATTGTTGCCCAATATTTTGATTATATTGCAAATAGTAACTAGCGGATATTTCAATCGGGAGAGTTATGAACATCGGTTAAAATCGATATCGCCAATAGATGAAAGGAAACAGTATGGTTTTATGTAAAGCACTTATTATTATTTCTTCGCTTATGTCTGTATCTTTCTCACAGTCCTTAAGCATAGGTGGAACCGTGGTGGACAACTCAACCCTCCTTCCAATAGTCGGAGCAGAAATAACGATGACCCGTCATGGAGTGACTACGACGACTAATAGTGAAGGAAAATTCTCCCTCAACTCAACCTCCATTTCTAAAGCCAATCTGTCACATGGAACAATCACGGTTCCTCCCACATTTCATAAAGATGGGACGATACGGTTTTCTCTCAGTAGCGATGCAGATCTATCAATTCAGACGTATTCTTTACAGGGAAAACAATTAGCAATTGATAATTATAAGCTCGGAGCCGGATTGTACAAGGTACCGACTCCGATCAAAACATCGGGGATGTATATCCACCGAATTACCATTAACGGAGAGGCATTTACCATCAAACAGATGGGTTATGGCAATAATTTCGCTGCTACAATAACGAACTTCGGCAGCAGCATTTTTGTTGGCACTGAACATGCCTCGGGAAAACAATTGGTGGCAGCAGATTTTCCGGATACCCTTCGAATCAGGCATAAACTTTATGAAAGAAACGTTAAGGTACTTTCAAGGAGTATAACTGATCTTAAAATAGGAATTCTGGCAAAAAAACACAGAGTAATCAACACGACTGATCTAAAAGCTGATGTCGATGATGAAGAATCCCTGGTTCGCCTGATGGTTTCGGCCAACGAGTTTGATCTGCCCGGCATACCGGTAGTGTCTGGTTGTTGGAGAACAGTACAGGACAATGTCGGCATGAATTTACTAACCGGAATAGTCAATGCGTATAAAAAGTGTTATGACAATCTTAAAGTGCATACAAAAGGGGATCTTGTCCCCGAATTTCCAACAGGCGAAGAAATGGATTCCAAAAAAATGTTTGGACAGAAATTGTATGGTATGGCTGATGTCGGTAGTGGCAAGGACAGCAGGGGTTCGGATCTTATTATTGAAGAAGCGTTTAAAAAAGATGATCCACGTCCACTCTGGGTAACCTTCTGGGGTGGAGCAAACACTCTTGCACAGGCTCTTACCAAGGTGAAAGCGACAAAAACAGAGGCGGAGTTGAAACAATTTATAAGTAAAGTAAGGGCGTATGATATCCTCGGCCAGGA
>CAZWGG010001039.1:0-1739 GCA_964633305.1 uncultured Bacteroidales bacterium | reverse complement strand
TCTCTAATCCTGAATATTCATTCTCAGCAATTGCAAATCGAACAGAACTTATTTGAACAAAATAATGTATCGATGAAACCAACGCAAACATGATTGAAAATACAACAGCAATTTTTACAAGTATTTTCCTTTCATCCGTTGTAAATTCATAAAATACGATTGCTAATATCATGTATCCTAGACTGAATATAATCATAAAGGATTTTGCTAAATATTGAAAGAATTGATTATTGTTTTTTACATAATAAATGTAGTCTTCAATATTTGTCCAGTGAAATAAAGGTGACTGAATCGCTATGCCAGTAAACGCAATAATCCAAATAATAAATGCAGACAAACAAATTATAGCTGACCACAAGCCTGTATTTAAAATAATTTTATTCATGTTTTTTAATTTTAATAATATTAATAAATAGATAAAGTGAAATATGTTAGAGCAATAATCTCAACTCACATTCAGAATCATCTATGCATAATATATTAAAAATAAATCGTCTGATTAATAAAGGCTTAATGTTGTTGGCCTTATTATTTTGAATAGATAAGGATTGTTTGTTTTTCTTGTTTGTAATTCTTTCTATTAATGCAAAATCAGGCTTGTTAAGTAAATTAGAGGAAAGCTTTTTTTTGATGTCTTTTGAAATTTTTATAAAAAAGCAAAATTTTCCTTTTGAATCTACTCTTTGTCCGTTAAATACAATTTCCGTTTTTGTTATTCGGTCATTCCAAATAAAAATCTCAAACAACTTTCCGATTGGTAAGCTAATTGACAGTATAGAAAAGAGTAATATTTTATAAACTAAGTTCATACTTTTTCATTTGTTGTATGCTATGAATGTGTCTTTTAGCATTGTGACTAACGTTAAAAATCGTAGTTGGGAATCAATGAGTTACCAATTCCGATTTCTTCTGGTTTAATATCAAATTTAGCCATTTGTTTTTTTATTCTTTTTGCCATTCCCATCTTTCTTTTTTGGTCAAGAAAAAGATATTCTTTTGGTGGTTGGTAAGGTACTTTTTTTGTACCCATTATCCAAAATATCACTGCCAGTTTTCTGGCTGTTGCACTTACGGCTGCCTGTCTGCCTTTCTTGTATGCAATTCTATGAAAGAAATCGGACAAATGCGTGTCCTTCAAGTTTCCAATAGAATTTGCTGCTTGTCTAATTGCTATTTTTAAACGGTTACTACCTTTTGGTATCCTATTACTTAATATCTTTCCCCCGGATATTTTGTGGTTGCGTGCCAGCCTGAGCCATGATGTAAATTCCTTGTACGTAGAAAATTTAAAGAACCCACCTGGCCCCAATTCACTCATCAAGGACATGACTGTTGAATGGCTTACGCCCTCAATGGCCATAAAGTCTACTCCTCCAAAATATTGGAATCCCACTTGGTTGAAATCTTTTATTTCCGGCGCATTCTTGTTTATTCTCTCATATGGCTTCTTAGTTGTTTTTAATTTTAAATGTGCCGGATTCTTTTTAAGTTCCTGCTTAATAAATTTATCGATTTCCTTATCGCATTGCTTTATCATTTCTTGAAAATTCAAATAACTGTTGTATTCCTGTTTTAATCCAAATAAGTAATCATGCCTGTTGTTCCCATGTAAAGCTTTCGCAATTTCTTCTTTTGATTTGCGGCAATTGTAGTGTCTGTGTTCTGCCAGCGAGTGAGGGTCAAGGTTGCTTTTGCATATATCATCGATAATTTTCAAATCTGTTAACCCACATACATCT
>CAZWGG010001038.1:0-1741 GCA_964633305.1 uncultured Bacteroidales bacterium | reverse complement strand
TATGGTAAAAGAAACTATCGACAATCACTGGTCGATACCGGGAGGTTGGGCTGATATTGGGCTAACCCCTTTTGAAGTTGCCAAAAAAGAGGTTAATGAAGAAGCCGGATTACTTGTCGAACCTTTACGTTTACTTGCCGTGTTAGATAAAAAATCTCATGCCCACCCGCCTGATTTGTTTCATGTCTATAAGCTTTTTATCCTTTGTGAAGAAAAAGGAGGAGAACTAAAAAGCGGCATGGAAACAAGCCAAGTGGAATTTTTTGGGTTACATGAACTTCCCCCTTTATCACTGACCCGTATTACCAAAGAGCAGATTGAAATGCTTTTTGATTATAAAGCTAATCCTGGTAAAGAAACAATATGTGATTAAGATGTATAAATTTGATCCAAAATTCTTACTACCCCTTTTAATGCTAGCTGTTTTTGCATGTTCTTCACCACTGGAAAGTAATAAAATCCATTCCATTCAAGAAATAAAAAAATATGCGCAAAATGGACAACAGATAAAAACAAAGGGGACAGTTACAAAAAGACTGGAAAAAAAGTTATTTGAAATAAGTGATGAACGAGTATCAATACGGGTTGACATATCAGGTTTTAAAAAAGAAGCTAAGTATTTAAAAGAAGGAAGGAAGGTAATTATTACCGGAATATATACTGAAAAGTTTTTATCTGCCCCACTAATAAAAGTGAAACTTCTGCAAGTTGTTGATAATTTTAAGTGAAAAGTGTCGTCAATTTAAAGAATAGCATACTAAAAAATCCTTGTCTTCAGTACTTGATATATGTTCATATTTTAACTAACTTTATAATACATACATATAATTAATTGAATTCGTGTTGTTTATATCTAAAACAGTAGCTGGTTATATTGTCCTATTAATTAGCCTACTACTTTTACTCATCCAACCAGTCACTGCACAATATGATGCAATGACTATAACACCTAAAAAAATAAAGGGCTGGACAGGCAGTGTGCGTTCAATTGATGGAAAGTACGACAAATTAGATGGTGAAATAAAAACCGGGAAAGGCTCTTTTTATAGTTTTTTCAGGGGTTATGCTATGTTCGATGTTACCAATATCCTTGATGATGCAATAATTGATAAAATAGAACTAAAATTAACGGCCGAGCCCGATTATGAGTCAGAATATCACCCTGTAGAAATTTTTTATCTCCCCGTAAATCCTATTGAAGAAGAAGCAAGAGTGATTTTTGAAACCATGAATCATTCGGAATCAGTTGCTTCCCAGGGTAACTATCTTAATAAAACTTCTCGTGTTGTTGAATTAAATGAAACTGCCAATTTAACATTAAAGGCAAGCCTGGCCAAAAACTGGTGGGCAATAGGATTCATACAAACCGATGATGGAAAAGGACCTGTTCGGTCGGTTGGTGGATTTAGCGGATACAACAGTACAGATTCAATTATTCCGCTTTGCAAAGTATCTTATAGTTTTGAATATAAGCGCAAATCATTTGAGGGCAGAAATGTGTCGTATGTAAAAGTGCTGAATGTTAAAAATGCTGAAATTCGTTTTGCGGTATGGGACCATATGAAAGTTGACGGCGATATTATCACGCTTTTCCTAAATGAAAAACCGGTTATTTCAGAATATTACATTACGAAAGAGAAAAAAATAGCCACTGCCACACTTCGCACCGATATGCCAAATGAGCTTCTGCTATTTGCACATAACGAAGGTCTGCATACCCATAATACCGTCTAAATTGAAA
>CAZWGG010001037.1:0-1744 GCA_964633305.1 uncultured Bacteroidales bacterium | reverse complement strand
GCTTAAATGAGGTCGAAAATTGACCGATTTTGAGGTTTTTAGACAAACTGCCGTTAGCTGTTAGACCTGCATTCCAAAAACAAGGCATAGGAGGGATGTTAATTAAAGAAGGATTACAAAAGTTAAAAAAAATAGGCTCAGAAATAGTTTTTGTCCTAGTCCATAAAAAGTATTATCCAAGGTTTGGTTTTACACCTGATGCCGGAAGGCCGGGATTTCCTACACCTTATCCCATACCTGCTAAAAATGCAGACGCCTGGATGGTACAGGCATTAACCTCAAAAGGGCTGAATTACACTACCGGGAAAGTAATATGTGCAACCGAACTAAATAAACCTGAATTATAGTGAGGATAAATACTGCTACAGTAGATAATGCAAAAATCACTTAAGCGATTTAATATATTCAATAATTTGGTTCAATTCTTCTTCGTTTACCTGGCCTTTATATGGCTGCATCAAACCTTTATTAAACCCCTTAACCACATCTGCATTGGGATCGTAAACAGAATGTTTGATATATGCCCCGTCAACAGTAACCGTTCTCTCCTTACCATTGGTAATAACTACTACTTCTTTTCCAAATATTCCCTTATAAGATGGGCCAATAATTTTTGAGCCATCTGATGAATGACAGGCATTACAACCATATTTCTGAATGACAAGTTTTCCGGCCATAGCCGGAGTAGCAGCAATAATGGGAGCGGTTGTTGTAGTATCAACATACCATTTTTTGAATTCCTTTTGAGGCAGAACTTTAACACTGGTATACATATACGAATGATTTAACCCGCAATATTCTGAACAAAACAAATCATAATCTCCGGGAGTATTTCCAATAAACCATTTTTCCATTTTTTTACCGGGCACTATATCTTGTTTTAATCTAAAAGCAGGAATATATAAGCTGTGAATCACATCCATTGATACAAGATCAAGTGTTACCGGTTCGCCTTGTGGGACGTAAAGAGTATCCATTCTCTTCCCATTTTCATACTCAAAACTCCACTTCCACATACGTGCTATTGTTTTAATTTTCATAGAATCTTTGGGGGGAGGAGAATAAAGAGGTTTCCAACCTGTCCAGCCAAAATAAAACATTCCTAATACGAGCAACAAGGGGATAACTGTCCAAATAATTTCCAGGGTATTATTCCCTTCAATCTGCGTAGCTTTAGGGTTTCTTTTCTCATTATACCTGTAAATAAAATAAATAAGCGTTGCAGTTAATCCAATCAAAAAGAAGAATATTACAGAAAATATAACTACAAAAGCAGTATCAACTCCTTTTACTAAATTTGAGGCATTCGAAAACATATTTCTCCTTTTTTATTCAAAACTATAATCAAGGAATGTTATAATCATTACTATTATAAATACAAATACAACCAAAGATACCATGACGGTGTAAATCCGCTGATCAAATTTCAGGTGCATAAAATAGGTTAACACTAAAAAAGACTTTAAAGAAGCAAATAATAAAGCACCCACAACGGCTAATGGCCCAAGTTCAAAAGATGTTATTGTAATAGATAAAAATGTAAATGTTAACAATGCTAATAATACAAAAAAATATGTCCTGTATTTTACAATATGATGTTTACTGGTATTACTCATAAAAAATTAATTTATGTAATAAGGTAAAACAATGGGAACAGAAAAATCCATATAATGTCAACCAGGTGCCAATATAACCCACTATTTTCAAGTTGGGCAAAATTATCAGGCCCAATAGTTTTGTTTAT
>CAZWGG010001036.1:0-1747 GCA_964633305.1 uncultured Bacteroidales bacterium | reverse complement strand
ATATATTTCATTAATATCTTTGTTTTTAAGCGAAATACATCCCAGTGTCCAGTTATACTGAATATCGATCATATTATCAAGGCCTTCAGGGACGCCATGTATGCCAATCTCACCTCCTATTTTTGCATCTTTTGGTATTTGTTTATTTTTCTTTGCTTCACTGTGTTTTTTCCATGATTCATGGGTAGGATAATCAATCCAGATGAACTTTGACCATTTCTTATGAGGGTATTTTGATATCATTTTAAAGACACCCTCCGGGGTGCACTTATCACCTTGCTGTAATTTATCATCTAACGGGTTTCGTCCAAAAACAACAGGATATTCTTTTATAATCACTGTATCTTTAAGTATAGTTAATTTATATTCCGATTTATCAATTAAAATATTTATTTCGTTTGTATCAATTTTTAATGATTTCAACAACCCAGGCAGTGGTAATTTATAATTTTTATATGTAACGTCACTTCCCCTGCATGAAAATGATACGAATACCAACATTATGTATACCAGATGATGTCTCATAGCAATGTGCCTTAAATATATACATTTTTTTAGCAACTTTACAATCGTTGAAAGACTTTAAAAAAACAGCGTTTTTTATAAGTACAAATTATTACCTGTATTTAAAATAGTAAGACATGATGCCCTATTTTGTTTTAGTTCTTTTATGGATTATTTGGTGTGCCGTTCATAGCTTACTTATTTCTGATAAAATCACCAGTTTTTTAAAAAAACAGTTAGGATACCGGTATAAATATTACCGATTATTATATAATACCATATCAATAATTACGATAATACCGGTTATTTATTATTCAAGATCAGTAAGGTATGAGCCAGTTTTTAAATGGGACAGTTACATGATAATCTTCCGGGTAATTATAATATTTGTTGCTTTTTTATTGTTTTATCTAGGTGCAAAACAATATAGTTTTTCAAAATTTATTGGTATTTACCAGGTTAAAACCGGGCATACGGGAGGTAAATTAATTACAGATAAAGAATTAAATATATCCGGTATCCTAAAGTATATAAGGCACCCTTGGTATACCGGTGCCCTTTTTATTATCTGGGCACGTGATATCTATTTGTCGGTTATATTGGAAAATCTGGTTATTACTATATACATAATTATTGGTACGTATTTGGAAGAACAAAAACTTGTTTATGAATTTGGAGAAAGTTACAAGAAATATAGAAAACAGGTTTCCATGTTTATCACGTTAAAATGGTTAAAAAAAAATAACGGATAGTAAAATAATATTCTTCTTCAGAATACTAAAAAGAGCCCCAAACAATAATCATTGGGCCGAAAGTAAAAATTTTAAAAATTAGGGGGCATATCTGCTTTTATATATTTACTAATAGAAATGCAAAAATCATCTGCAAGCACTTCCCCCGATTTTTTTTCCGTACAAGGCCATGAAATTAATGCATCTTGAACCGAATTTAAATTGCCGCCTATTTTTTTATAATACAATAAAGCCATGGCAAGCCTTGCCAACGGATGATTATTTTCATCAGGAGAGGCATACATCCATATTGGTTTAGTAAGTCTTGTATTCACTCCTTTATGAGGATGGACCAATGATTTTGGCCCATATTCAATGAAGATTTTCGTTAATGCCGAACCATTAGTAGTTAATTTATCGAGATATTTTTCAATGAGCTTTCTTTGTTCATCATAATCAGTAAGTTTTATTAGCTCAGCAGATATAAAGTCCAAGGCTGTTTTTAGATCTTT
>CAZWGG010001035.1:0-1755 GCA_964633305.1 uncultured Bacteroidales bacterium | reverse complement strand
ACTCCAGGTAATTATTTGTTTGATCATATTAGTTCTTTTACAAAAAAAATAGTTATTACTATTGATGTGGTTAATTTCATAAATGTGCCTGCAAGAAAGCCAATGAATGAACCAATAGCTGCTTTAAAGGCTTTATCAGACTGTTTCCCTGCTATAGTTTCACCAATAAGTGCACCGAAAAAAGGACCACCCAGAATTCCTATCAAACCAAAGGGTCCCAGAACAATCCCCAGCATTGGTAATAGAATAATTCCCACAATCAATCCAATTGTGCTTCCCCATACGCCATATTTAGATCCACCAAACTTTTTGGTACCCCAAACAGGAACAATATAATCCAACGCTTGTACAATAATTGCCAAGGCTCCCAGAAAAAATAGAGTATTTGTACTAAAATCGGCAAACCTTGTAAAATTAGCAATAATTATTCCAATAAAACTAAGGGGCGGGCCTGGAATAATTGGTAATATACAACCAACAATTCCCACCAGGATTAGTAAGATAGAAATAACAAGTAATAGATAATCGATCATAGTTTTACAGATAAAAATAAAAAAGAGGATTATTTTTAATCCTCTTTAAAGTTACTACAATAAATATCTTCTAGCAAGGCTATAAAAATATCAATATTTCCAATATTGTTTTTTTCTATTAAGCAAGTGTTCCATTTATTATGAATGTTCCGGCAAATGCAATAATAGCATATAATTCAGGGAATACAGCCAATAGCATAGTTTTTCCGAAAACATCATACCCTGAACCGATACCTGCTATCCCATTTGCACATACCTGTCCTTGCCTTATACCCGACAAAAGGCCCACCAAACCTAAAGCAAGCCCTGCAGCCAGTACAGCGGCACCTTGCCATATTTGGAGGTTTGCAATAAAACTAGGATCGCTGGTAAGAGTACTATTCATAACAAAAAAACCGGCAAATCCATAAAGTCCCTGGGTTCCTGGGAGTGCAGATAAAAGCATATAACTACCAAATGCCTCATCATTCTTTTTCAAAGCGCCTATTGTTGCATTTCCACCTAGTGAAACCCCTATAGCACTTCCTATTCCGGCCAACGCAATCATTAATGCGAGCCCTACATAAGCTAAAATTACTGCTGTTGTCATAATTATTTTGTTTTATGTGGTTTTTATATTTGTTTTAAATGGTTTATATTCTGTGCCTCCGTTATAACTAAATCCTGCATTTTTGTAAAATTCTACAAAAGTTAAGCGCATAGGATGAACAAATGATCCCAGCGCTGCCATCATAATATTCATTGAATGCCCGAATACTAAAAGTACAATGAAGAATATAGGCCCTATTACCGGTTTACTGTGAAGAACTTGTGAAGCAAGATCATTGAACACAAATCCGAGTATGGCACTGGAAAGCCCCAGTGCAAACAGCCTAATATATGATAATAAATCTCCAAGCAATCCGGTAGATGTAAAGTAAAGATCAGCAAAACCACTACCAATACTTGAGAATATGTTTTTTGGGTTACTGAATCCGAATATTAAAATTAAAAAGACAGCTAAGAGGGTATAAACATAAATTTTTGGACTAGATATTATATTAAATTTATTCAATATGAAGATTCCTGTTCCTCCAACAACTAACAGAATCCAGCCAATAGTAGGTAAAGCATACAAAATGGATTTTTGCTTAATAATATTAAGAATCTTGACAAACATTCCAAAGATAATTTGAATGATACCTAGCAAAAGGGCAAAATTGAACATGCTATTAGCATCTAA